>NZ_JRWK01000002.1 GCF_001729965.1 Methanosphaera sp. WGK6
TATATTTATTTATAGTTAATATTAAATTATTTTGTATTTTTTCTTATTTTATAAGGATATATTATGTATATTCTAACATTATTATTAATAAGATAACAAACAAATATAATTAATATAGAATATGAGAAGCATGATGTTTAAGAAAATATTTTTTTTTCTTTATATTGGATCATGAATATTATGAAAATTATTTGATTATTATATTTAAGACTCACAAGTTAAGATATGATTATTTGATGGAATAATCTATGCTTTTTATGTTACAATATTTAAAATTGTAATTTTCTATTCAACAAGTTATAAAGGTAATATTATGTTATACTTAAATGAAGAATTATGTAAAGGATGCTATATTTGTGTTGACATTTGTCCATGTGGTGTATATACTCCTTCAGAAGAATTAAATTATAAAGGAATATGTATACCTATACCAGATAACACAAAATGTGTAAAATGTCAACTATGTACTTTAATGTGTCCTGATCAAGCAATTACTATAGAGGATGATGATTAATATGGCTGATAAAGAATATTTTGTACAAGGAAATGAAGCTTGTGCTCTAGGAGCATTAGCTGCTGGATGCCGATTTTTTGCAGGATATCCTATTACCCCATCAACTGAAATTGCTGAAATAATGTCTAAAAAATTACCTACATTGGGAGGTCATTTTATTCAAATGGAGGATGAAATCTCAGCTATAGGTGCAATAATAGGGGCAGCATGGGGAGGACAAAAAGTTGTTACTGCAACAAGTGGTCCTGGAATTTCTTTAATGCAAGAGAATATTGGATATGCTGCAATGACTGAAACACCCATTGTAATTATAAATATGCAAAGAGGTTCTCCTTCAACAGGTCAACCTACAAGATCTGCTCAAGCGGATATGATGCAAGCTAGATGGGGATCACATGGAGATTATGAAACAATTGCATTAACACCATCTTCAGTACAAGAATGTTTTGATTTCACAGTTCAAGCATTTAATTTAGCAGAAAAATATAGATGTCCTGTATTTGTGATGGCCGATGAAATTGTAGGACATATGAGAGAAAAAATAATAATACCTGAAAAAGTAGACATTATTCCAAGACAAATGCCTGAAAAAACAGATGATATTTATTTACCATATGATGCTCCTAAAAATGGAACAACGGATATGCCTTCATTTGGACAAGGATTCAATATTCATGTAACTGGATTAACTCATGATAAAAGGGGTTATCCAAGTACTGATGATCCTGAAGTACATAGTGATTTAGTCACACGATTATGTGATAAAATTCTTAAAAACAGTACTGAAATGTCAATGATAGAAACAGAATACTTGGATGATGCTGAAACTATTGTCTTGTCTTATGGAATACCTACACGTTCTGCATTAACTGCAGTTAAAAAAGCAAGAAATCATGGATTAAAAGTAGGTTATATTAAATTAGGTTTAGTATGGCCATTCCCTGAAGAAAAATTATTAGAATTAACCAAAAATGCTAAAAAAATAATAGTTCCTGAATTAAATTTAGGTCAAATATATTATGAAGTAGATCGTGTCTTAGGAAAACATGCAAAAGTAGAACTACTTTCAAAAATTGGTGGTGCATTACATACACCAACAGAAATATTAGATAAAATCATGGAGGACTAACTTATGAGTATTGAAAACAAGCCCAGTAGATTTATAAAATATTTACGTGAAGAAAGATTACCTCATATATTCTGTCCTGGTTGTGGAAATGGTATTGTTATGAATACATTTTTCAATGCTATAGAACAATCTGGAAAATCCTTAGACAATTTAAACATGGTTTCAGGTATAGGTTGTTCTTCAAGAATACCTGGATATGTAAAATGTGATTCATTACATACAACACATGGACGAGCAATAGCTTTTGCAACTGGACTTAAAATAGCTAATCCTCATAGGGATGTTGTTGTAGTAACAGGAGATGGTGATGCAACATCAATTGGTGGAAATCATTTAATTCATGCAGCACGAAGAAATATTAATTTAACAGTTATTTGTATAAATAATGATATATATGGGATGACTGGTGGACAAATAAGTCCAACAAGTCCTGAAGGAAGTTTTGCAACAACAGCTCCCTATGGATCAACAGATAAACCATTTAATATCTCTGAAGTTGTTAAAGCAGCGGGAGCATCATATGTTGCAAAGTACACGACTACTCAACCAATACAAGTAACAAATGCGATAAAAGAAGGATTAGAAAATAAAGGCTTTTCTTTTATAGAAGTTGTATCTCAATGTCCAACATATTATGGACGTAAAAATAAAATAAAATCACCTGTAGCTATGTTGGACTGGTTTAAGAAAAATATAGTTTCAATAGAATCTGCAAAAGAAATGTCTAATGAAGAATTACAAGGAAAAATCGTCACAGGAGTTTATGTGAACAAACCAAGAAAAGAATTTATAGAATCAATGGAAACTGTAATTAGAGAACATTCTGAAATTGATTGTGATGATAATATAAATAATGCATATAAGGTGAATTAAAATGAGAACTGATATAAGAATAGCTGGATTTGGAGGTCAGGGAGTAATAACCTGTGGTATAGTTCTTGCTAAAGCTGCATCATTATATGATCATATATATGCAGTACAAACCCAATCTTATGGTCCTGAAGCAAGAGGGGGTGCATCACGTACAGAGGTAGTAATAAGTGATGAAGAGATAGATTATCCTAAAGTAGAAAGTCCTGAAATATTTGTAGCAATGTCTCATGAAGCATTAGTAAAATATATTGGTGATATACAAGAAAAATCAACATTAATTATAGATCCTAATTTAGTAGATATAAGTGCTATTGAAGATATAATTAATACTAAAGAATTAATAGTTTACACAGCACCCGTAACAGAAACTGCAGAAAAAACGATTGGTAAAAAAATAGTAGCAAATATTGTCATGTTAGGATCATTTGTTAAAGTAACAGAAATAATTTCTGTAGAATCTGCTAAAAAAGCAATACTTGAAAGTGTACCTCCAAAAACTAAAGATATGAATATAGCAGCATTTGAAGAAGGTATGAAAATAGTTAAAAAATTAAATTAAGGTGGAAATTAATGAATATACATGAATATGTAGCAAAAGATATTTTTAGAAAAAGTAATATTAAAGTACCTGAGAGTTATTTAGCTCATTCTCCTGAAGAAGCAGCAGAAAAAGCAAAAATAATTGGAAAACCAGTAGCAGTAAAATCACAAGTATTATCTGGTGGACGTGGAAAAGCTGGAGGAATATTATTTGCAGATACTCCTGAAGAAGCAGCAAAACGTACTGAAGAATTATTCCTCAAAGTAATTAAAGATGAAAAAGTAACAAAAGTATTAATTGAAGAAAAAGTTGAAAATAAATTGGATGAATACTTTATCTCTATTATTCTTGACCGTGATTCTAAAAAACCATTAATAATGGCAAGTGTAGCTGGTGGAATGGATATTGAACAAGTAGCTAAGGAAACTCCTGAAAAAATAGTGAAACGATATGTTGAACCATTAAAAGAATTCATGCCTTATGAAGCACGTAATATTGCATTAGAAATGGGTGTAGAAACAAGTGAAGTTTCAAAAGTAGGTGCTGCTATTTGGAAATTATATCAAGTATTTTACGATTATGATGCAACTGTTGCTGAAATTAATCCTTTAATTAAAACACCTGATGGATTTATAGCAGCAGATGCAAAAATGGCTATTGATGATGATGCATTTTTTAGACATACTAAACTAAAAGAATTTGATGAATTTAAAGATGAACAATTTGCATATGTAAAACTTGATGGTAATATAGCTGTAATTGGAAATGGTGCTGGATTAACTTTAACAGGTATGGATCTTATACAATACTATGGTGAAAAACCTGCAACATTTTTAGATGTGGGTGGTGGAGCATCTGAATCAAATATTACTGATGCATTAGAATTAGTTCTTAAAAATCCAAATGTTAAAGTTATTTTCCTAAATATATTGGGTGGAATTACAAGAGCTGATGATGTAGCAAATGCTGTTGTAAATGTATCAAATTCAATGGAAACTAAAGTACCTATAGTTATTAGATTAACTGGAACTAATGAAGAAGAAGGTCAAAGAATTTTAACTGAACACAACATACCTTTCGAAACTTCAATGGAGAAAGCAGCTCAAAAAGCAGTTAATCTTATGAAATCTTTAGAATAAAAGTATAATACTTTTTTTATTTTTTTATTATTCTATTGGTTAATTTAATTACACTAAATATTCAATACAATTCTTATTTTATGTATTTCTTTTAATTAAATATAATTAGGAGTTATTTAATTATATAAGTAATTTAAACATGTTTTTAAATAAAAAAGTAAAAAAAAGAATTTTTTTTTAAAGGGATGTCTAATTAGAACTACTATTAGTTCTATTTAAAAAATCTTCTATCATATTCCATATTTGTGAAAATAGTGATTGAGCACTATTACTATCCATATACTCAGAAACTTGTTGTTTATAGTCTAATGCTTGATCTTGAACTGATTGACTTTGAGAAATACTATCTGCAAGATTATTAGCATCATTATCTGAGATATTTATATTATTATTGCTTGCAATATTATTTATGATAGTTATAATAGTCTGACTATCAGTTGTATTTTGTTTGGATACTTCTTCTTTAGCTTCTGATACTAAATCTGCGATATCATCTGAACTAGCATTTGTATTATTTACAATTTGACTTTCAGTATAAATTTCGTTATTTGCAGCATCTTTTAATTCATCTGGAATTTCAGTACCTGTCGCTGTTTCATATGATTTCATCACACCACTAAGGGCTGACTCACCTGTAGCGGGTGTTGGGGAAGTAACAATAACATGACCTTTAGTTATACCTGCAGAATTTAATGCAGATTTATACATATTTTCAGTAACTGTTGTTATTTTAGAAGTATCCACATCAACGGTAATGTCATTGTTGTTATTTAAATCAACCATAGCACAGGATAGTATTTGATTTGAATTATATGTTCTATTACTGATATCTCCCGAAATTTTATTAACATCATTAGCTGTTATTATTGTTTGATTTGCATTATTTAATTTTATATTTCCATTATTTTCAAAATATTCATCTACAATTTCTTTATAATTTTGATTATTATAAGTTGTTTCTCCATAGGTAACTGCAATAGCTGTTGTACTATTACTTTGAGTTATTGAACCTACAGGTACAAATAAACCACCGACAATAATAATTAAAATTATTGCACCAGCAACTTTGCCCCACATTTTTTCACCTCTATATAATAATTCATGTTCTAGTTATTATACTTTCCTGGTTTTTTATCACCTAGAAGTAAAACTCTACTTTTTTCTACTTCATCAATTATGTCAAAACTGGTTTTATCAGCAATATCTTGTGCAAATTGTTGGATATCTATAGTTTTAGGCATATTTTCCCATTCTAATCTATTTCTTGAGTCACCTACAAACATATATGCTTTGATTTCAACATAATCAATATCACTATTTTCAATAATTTTTGCATATTCTTCTGTATGTATCATGTTTAAGTCTTTTACTGATGTAATTCTAAGCACTTTTCTAGTATCAAGAGTGGATAATAAGTCTATACTTTCTTGTAATTTTTCCCAACCATTGTTTACTTGGGGTTTACATACTTTTTTATATACTTCTTTATTAGGTGCATCTAATGATAAGTATAGTTGTGTAGGTTCATGTTCTTGAAGAGCTTTTAATTTTTCAGGACTTTCACCATTACTAACAAGAAATGTTGTGAAGTCTTGTTTATGAAATTCTTCAATCAATTGATTAATTTCAGGATATAATAGAGGCTCACCTGCAAGACTTAGTGCAGCATTATTAGGTTTTACACATTCTTCTAATTTTTTAGGATTTGCTTTTTCATTTCCAAAAAAGCCACATAATAAGTTTGCTTGATTTTTAATACAATCTTCAATTATTGTCTTTGGGTCATCATAATCATCAGTATCCCATGATGTTTTTGTTATTTCAGTATCTCTCCAACAGAATAAACATTTATGTTGGCAATAAGGGATAGATGGTGACATTTGTAAACATCTATGGCTCTTTATACCATAAAATTGTTCTTTGTAACAAGTACCTTCATCAACTATACTTTTTCTAGTCCAGTGACATATCTTATTTGCAGCATGTACTTTTTCTCCTGCAAATCTATATCCTTTTTTTTCTAAATCTTTTTGTTTTGTTTCTGAAATTAACATATTGTTTATTTTTATGTAACTAATAAGTTAAAAAATTAATTTTTTTTATTAACAAATTATACTTAATTACTATAATAATAATTAAGATATAATATAATAACAAATGATTTTTTTTAAATAATAGAAAATTTTTGATTAGTAGGTAATTATTTATGACTAAAAATGAAACACCAATAATAATACTTAATTATAAAACATATGCAGAGTCATCTGGAAAAAATGCTGTGAAATTATCACAAAGTGTTCAAGAAGCAAGTGATGAAACAGGAATAAATATGGCTATTGCACCTCAAACAGTTGATTTATACCCAATTATGGATGTGGTGGATATACCAGTATATGCTCAACATATTGATCCTATTACTCCGGGAGGTCATACAGGTTCTACTTTACCGGAAGCACTTAAAGAAGCAAATATAAATGGGACTTTAATTAATCACTCTGAACAAAGATTAACTTTAGCAGACATCGACACAGTAGTTGAAAAAACTAAAGAATTAGATTTAACAAGTGTATTATGCACTAACAATGTTAAAACAAGTGCTGCTGTAGCATCATTTAATCCTGATTTCATAGCAATAGAACCACCAGAATTAATTGGTACTGGAATACCTGTATCTAAGGCAAGTCCTGAAGTTGTTGAAAATACTGTAACAGAAATTCATAAAATAAATTCTGAAATACCTGTTTTATGTGGAGCTGGAATTTCAACTGGTGAAGATATGAAAGCAGCATTAGAACTTGGTGCAGAAGGAGTTTTATTAGCTTCTGGAATAATCAAAGCAAAAGATCAAAAACAAGCATTAATAGATTTGGTTAGTCTAATTTAACTAGACTTAGTAATTACTTGGAGTAAGTTAATATGGATTATAAATTTAATACAATGGATGATTTTGATTTAGAAGGTAAAACTATATTATTAAGAGTAGATGTTAATTCGCCTGTAGATCCATTAAATGGTGATTTACTTGATGATACAAGAATGAGATTGCATTCAACAACTATTTCTGAATTATCTGAACGAGGTGCTAAAGTAGTTATTTTAGCACATCAGAGTAGACCGGGAAAATCAGATTTCACTCCACTTAAACAACATGCTTTAGCATTATCTAGTATTATTGGAACCGAAGTTCAATATGTTGATTCAATATTTTCAAAAGAAGCTAGGGATATTATAAGTAATCTTGTTGATGGTGAAATTGTATTGTTAGAAAATGTAAGGTTCTATTCTGAAGAAATGCCTAAACTATCACCTAAAGAACAAGCTAATACATACATGGTTAAAACTTTGGCTCCTTATGCTGATTATTTTATAAATGATGCTTTTGCTACAGCTCATAGATCTCAAACATCTATAATTGGTTTTTCACAAGTGCTTCCTTCAATTGCAGGAAGAGTCATGGAATTAGAATTGACTAGTTTGTTTGGTATATTAGATAATGCACAAGAACCAAGAGTATATGTACTTGGTGGAATTAAGGCTGATGATTCAATAAATGTTATGGCTAATGCATTAAAAACTAATCAAGCAGATTATATATTAACAACAGGATTGGTTGCTAATATTTTTCTAGTTGCAAGTGGTGTTGAGTTACAAGAATATAATAATAATTTCATTGTTGAAAGAGGTTATGAAGATTATATTGATATTGCTAAAGATTTATTAAAAGATTTTTCTGATAAAATTATATTACCTGTGGATCTTGCAATTCTTGAGGATGATAAAAGAGTTGAATATTCTGTTGATGAAATTCCTAATTTACCAATATATGATATAGGAACTAAAACTATTGAGATGTATAAAGAAAAAATATTACTTGCAAAAACATTGTTTGCTAATGGTCCTGCAGGTGTATTTGAAAAAGAAGGTTTTAATTTAGGTACAGAAGATTTATTAAATGCTATGGCTGAATCGAAAGGATTTTCTATTATTGGTGGTGGACATTTAGCTGCTGCTGCAAGTAATCTTGATTTGGATGATAAGATAACTCATATTAGTAGTGGTGGTGGGGCAAGTATAAATCTCATTGCTGGTAAGGAATTACCTGCTGTAAAAGCATTAATTGATTCAGCTAACAAAAAATAATTTTTTAAATTTTTAATAATTTTTTAAAGTAATTATAATTCTATAATTACTTTTTTAGTAATTTTTTGAAGAAAAAGAATAAGTACCATAACCTTTATATACTATGAGTTAGTTAAATAATTAATAGTTCTTAACGCATTATGGTATGATGTGTTATAAAAAAGTAATAGAGTGCCTCAGTAGCTCAGTCTGGTGGAGCGCTTGACTTGTAATCAAGCGGTCGGGGGTTCAATTCCCCCCTGGGGCTCTATAAAAAAATTTTTAAAATGGGACCATAGGGTAGCTTGGTCGATCCTTTGGGCTTTGGGAGCCTGAGACTCCGGTTCAAATCCGGGTGGTCCCACTATTACCCGTCTTAGCTCAATTTGGCAGAGCATCGGACTGTAGATCCGAATGTTGCTGGTTCAAGTCCGGCAGACGGGATATTCCTTTATATATTTCAAAAACAAAATAGTTTTTAATTATAAGAGTAACTAAGTTAATAGTAAACTTTAAATACTATGAATTATAAACTATTAATTACTGGTTTGTAATGTAATTACAATACTTATTATAAGTTATATGTGCCGTGGTAGTGTAGAGGCTATCATGCAGGCCTGTCGAGCCTGCGACTCGGGTTCAAATCCCGGCCACGGCGTTCAGTTCTTTTAAACGTGGGCTCGTAGCTCAGTCTGGGAGAGCGCCTGGCTTTTAACCAGGCGGTCGCGGGTTCAACTCCCGTCGGGCCCGTTTATATTTAACTTAATTTTAACTAATTTATTTTAATTTATTATTCATATGATATTATTAATATGGATTTATAGGGGCTCGTAGCTCAGTCTGGGAGAGCGCCTGGCTTTTAACCAGGCGGTCGCGGGTTCAACTCCCGTCGGGCCCGTTTATATTTAACTTAATTTTAACTAATTTATTTTAATTTATTGTATATTAAATATTTATATCATAAATTTTATACTAGTTATTAATGATAATATTATTTCGGAGGATATATTTTGAAAACTGATATTTTACAACATAATTTAGTTCCAGAACATACTATTTTATCAGATGAAGAAGCTCAAAAAGTTCTTGAAGATTTAAATGTTCGTAGGGATCAAATTCCTAAAATATTGCCTGATGATCCTGTAATAAAAGCAATAGATGCTAAATTAGGGGATATTATTAGAATCACAAGAAAAAGTGAGACTGCAGGTATTTTTGTTGCTTATAGGGTTGTTAGAGAATAAATTTAGATTAATTTATCATTTAACAATATTTACTGATTTTTTTTTATTAAAATAATTCTTTTTTTATACTAGTATTTAAAAGAAACCACTAGTATATAAAACTATATGTTTTTATTAGATGAAGTATATACATATGATATACGTATTAATTTATAGAATTAAATTTTAAATCATGTTTCCTTTATCAGATTTGAAATTCTATGTATATTATTTTAGATAGGATTAAATATTTTGTTCTAAAATTAATTATGACGAAAATTAACATTTTTAAGAAGATATTGTGTAATTGAATAGCAATTACTTCTTGAAATATTAAATGATATTTAATGTAATTATAAATTTGTAATGATGTCTAATAATACTATAAATGATTGTCATGCTTTTAATTTTATAAAATAATTTTTATAACGTTATATTTAAGTAATGGGTAATTATTTTATTTTTATTGGATAAGTGATGGGTTATTTATAAATTTAGGATTTGAATATTAAATTCATAAAAAAATAGGATATTTATATTAATTGTAGGGTATTTCTGTAAAATTATTTTTTTATAATACAGCTTATAATAGGGATTAGATGTTATCTTATTTTTGCGGTATGTTCTATAGGATATATTCTTTATTTAATAGAATCATCTTATTGTATTTTTCATATATGAATTTTTATAAATTCTTTTTTTTTATTAATCAAAACTTTCCAATGAATAAAACTTAGTATGATATGATATAGTTGTGATTAAATTCATGATATTAATGAATTCTCTTGTTGATTTATTGTATTACCATCACTTAAAAATAAATTAGTAATGTGGATTATTGGTCGTGTTTAATCAGTTATCATTTAAATTTTAAAATTATAATCCCTTGAGGATAAGATCTAGTAGTAAAAATTGAAAATTTAGAAAAGAATAAGAATAATGTAGTGTGTGTAAAATTATTCGTAATAATTTCTTTTCAACTGGGAGATGGATATATGACAAAAAATGCATGGTCTTTAGTTGATTCATTTTTTGATGAATATGATATAGTAGACCACCATATCCGATCATACAATGATTTTTTAGATAATAAAATTCAAGAAATTGTTGATATTACTGAACCAATAACATTGGATCATGGTGAATATACTATAAAAACTGGTGATGTAGAAATAGTTAAACCATTTATAAAAGAGGCTGATGGTTCTAAAAGTATAATTGAACCTTGCGAAGCTAGATTAAGAAATTTAAACTATTCTGCACATATGTATTTAGATATGGCTCTTGTTAAAGGAGACAGTGAAGATTATGAAATGGAGAAAGTCTATATAGGTGAGTTACCTGTCATGCTTAAATCTAAAGCATGTCACTTAAATGGCTTAAGCAATGAAGAATTGGAGAAAGTAGGTGAAGATCCTCAAGACCCTGGGGGTTATTTCATAGTAAATGGTTCCGAAAGGGCTATTGTTACAATGGAAGAAATCGCTCCAAATAAAATTATATTAGAACAAAGTGAAAAAGATAAAGCTGATAGAAGAGCAAGAGCTGTTGTAACTTCAATTAAAAGTGGTTTTAGAGCAAGAATTAATTTAGAGTATAGAAAACCTCATAAAAAAGGAGTATTCTTAAGAATATCATTCCCTTATGTGCCTGGAGAAATACCTCTTGTAATTCTTTTAAGAGCACTTGGATTTGAAAAAGATGTGGATCTTGTAAATAGTGTATCTGATGATATAAATACACAATTCTTATTAATAGATGATATTCAAACAACAGGTATCAATACAAAATATGATGCTATTAAATACATTGGTAATAGAGTAGCAAAAGGAATGACTGAGGAATACAGAGTTAAACGAGCTGAAGATGTAATTGATCGTTATTTATTACCTCATGTAGGTGTAGAACCTGAAGATCGTATTGATAAAGCAGTATATCTTGCAGAAATGACTGACATGCTTTTACAAGTAATTAATGGTGAACGTGAACCACACGATAAGGACCATTATGCTAATAAACGATTAAGAGTATCTGGAGATCTCATGGAAGATTTATTTAGAGTAGCTTTCACAAGTTTAACAAGAGATATGACTTATCAATTAGAACGTAGTTTATCTCGTGGAAAAGAACCATCAGTTAAACAAGCAGTAAGATCTGATGTAATAACTGAAAATATAAAACATGCAATAGCTACTGGTAATTGGGTTGGAGGAAGAGCTGGTGTAAGCCAACTTCTTGATAGAACTAGTTATATGGGTACATTATCACACCTTAAACGTGTTGTATCACCATTATCTAGAAGTCAACCTCACTTTGAAGCAAGAGATTTACATCCAACACAATTTGGAAAAATATGTCCAAACGAAACTCCAGAAGGACCGAACTGTGGTTTAGTAAAAAATTTAGCTGTAATCACTAAAATATCTGAAGGATATCCATTAAAAGATATTGAAAAAGATATTACATCAATGAATTATTTAAAACCATTAGATCATAACTTAGAATAAAAAAGGAGAATTATAATGCCAACAGTTAAAGTATATATAAATGGTAAATTAATTGGAACAACAGATGAACCTGATGCATTTGTAGCAGAAGTTAAATCTAGAAGAAGATCTAATGAATTAACTCATGAGTTAAATATAACATATTATGCTGAAAATAATGAAATATTTATATTTACAGATGCAGGAAGAGCAAGAAGACCATTAGTAATTGTTGAAAATGGAGTATCTCGACTTACTGATAAAATCATTGACCAAGTAATTAATGGGGAAATGAAATGGTTCGACCTTATTAATGGAGGAATTATAGAGTATATTGATGCTGAAGAAGAAGAAAATGCATATATTGCAATGTTTGAAGAAGAGATTACACCAGCACATACTCATTTAGAAATTGATCCTTCAACAATGCTTGGTATATGTGCAGGAATTATTCCATATGCAAACCATAATTCTTCACCTAGGAACACAATGGAAGCAGGTATGACAAAACAGGCATTAGGACTTTATGTATCTAACTATAATTTAAGAACAGATACAAGAGCACACTTATTACATCAACCACAAATGCCTGTAGTAAAAACAAAAAGTATGGTCTCAACAGAATATGATAAAAGACCGTCTGGTCAAAACTTTGTAGTAGCAATTTTATCATATCAAGGATGTAACATGGAAGATGCTCTTGTTATGAATAAATCTTCACTTGAAAGAGGATTAGGACGATCTTCATTCTTCAGATCCTATGAAGCATCTGAAAGAAGATATCCTGGAGGACAAGAAGATCATTTTGAATATCCTGAAAGTATGGTGAGAGGATATCGTTCTGAAGAAGTTTATAAAAACTTAGATGAAGATGGATTAATCAATCCTGAAGTACAAGTAACTAGTGGGGATGTATTAATTGGTAAAACATCACCTCCAAGATTCTTAGAAGATGTAGATGAATTTGGAACAGTTGCTGAAAGAAGACGAGAAACTAGTGTAACAGTAAGACATGGTGAACAAGGTATTGTAGATAAAGTTCTATTAACTGAAACTATTGAAGGAAGTAAACTAGCAAAAGTAAAAGTTAGAGATCATAGACAACCTGAATATGGTGATAAATTCGCATCAAGACACGGTCAAAAAGGAGTATTAGGACTGATAGTACCTCAAGAAAACATGCCATTCAATGAAGATGGAATGTGTCCTGATTTAATGATAAATCCTCATGCAATTCCATCTAGGATGTCTATTGGACAGATTATTGAAATGATTGCAGGTAAAGCTGGATGTATGGAAGGACAACGTATCGATGGAACACCTTTTACTGGAGTACCTGAAGATGAAATCAAACAACTCTTGAAAGAAAATGGATTTGAAACACATGGTCGTGAACAATTATATAATGGTATAACTGGGGAACGTTTCAAAGCAGAAATCTTTGTAGGTGTAGCATACTATCAAAAATTACATCACATGACATCTGATAAAGTATATGCAAGAAGTAGAGGTCCAGTTCAAGTGCTTACTCGTCAACCAACTGAGGGTAGAGCAAGAGAAGGTGGATTAAGATTTGGTGAAATGGAAAGGGATTGTTTAATAGCTCATGGAGCAGCATTATCCTTAAAAGAAAGATTACTTGATGAATCGGATAAATATGAAGCTCTTATCTGTGGAGATTGTGGAAGATTAGCAGTACGAGATAAAATACGTGATAGAACATATTGTGCAATTTGTGGGGAAACAGAAACATTCCCAATTGAAATATCATATGCATTTAAATTATTACTTGATGAATTAAAATCATTATGTATATCTCCAAATCTTGTATTAGAAGATAAAGCATAAAATTACTCAGGAGGATTAATAGTTGAAAGGAATACTAAAAAAAGTATCTGAAATAGATTTTGGTTTAATGTCACCAGAAACTATAAGAAAAATGTCTGTAACAAAAATAGTGACACCAGATACATATGATGAAGACGGTTATCCAATTGAAGCTGGATTAATGGATCCAAGACTTGGAGTAATTGACCCTGGTCTTAAATGTCGTACTTGTGGATCAAAAGGTGGGGATTGTCAAGGACACTTTGGACACATTAATTTTGCAAGACCAGTAATACATGTAGGATTTGCAGATACAATTCATAAAATCTTAAGATCTACTTGTAGAAAATGTGGACGTGTTCTTCTAACAGACACTGAAAAATTATCTTACCAAGATAAATTAGAAGAAAGAATAGAAAATGGGGAAGATATCTCAGGAATTCTTAAACAAATTCATCTTGTAGCTAAAAAAGAAAAATGTCCTCATTGTGAAGAAGAACAGGAAGAAATTAAAATAGATAAACCAATCTCTCTCGTGGAAGGTAATTATAAATTAACTGCAAGTGAAGTACGTGAAAGATTAGAAACTATTCCTGAAGAAGATTATATTTTCATAGGTATAAATCCAAAAGTAGCAAGACCTGAATGGATGGTATTAACAGTATTGCCTGTACCACCAGTAACAGTACGACCATCAATTACTCTTGAAACAGGAGAACGTTCAGAAGATGATTTAACACATAAACTTGTGGATATATTACGTATTAATCAAAGATTAAAAGAAAATATGGAAGCAGGTGCACCTCAACTCATTGTTGAAGATTTATGGGAATTATTACAATATCATGTAACTACTTACTTTGATAATGAAGCTTCTGGAGTACCACCAGCAAGACATAGATCTGGAAGACCTTTGAAAACATTAGCTCAACGTTTAAAAGGTAAAGAAGGAAGATTTAGAAGTAATCTTGCAGGTAAACGTGTAAACTTTTCAGCACGTACAGTAATATCACCAGACCCTACTTTAAGTATAAATGAAGTTGGTGTTCCTGAAATGATAGCTAAAGAAGTAACAGTACCTATATCTGTTACTGAATGGAATATGGATCAAATGAAGGAATATATTAGGAATGGACCTGATGTACATCCTGGTGCAAATTACATTATACGACCTGATGGTCGTAAAATTAGGGTTTATGATGAAACAAAAGAAACAGTTATAGAAAATCTTGAACCTGGATATATTGTAGAAAGACACATTATTGATGGTGATATAGTATTATTCAATCGTCAACCTTCACTTCACCGTATGTCAATGATGGCACACGAAGTAAGAGTTTTACCTTACAAAACATTCAGATTAAACTTATGTGTATGTCCACCATACAATGCGGATTTCGATGGGGATGAAATGAACATGCACGTATTCCAAACACCTGAAGCTCGTGCAGAAGCAAATGACATAATGAAAGTACAAGAACATATATTATCACCTCGTTATGGTGGACCAATTATTGGTGCATTACACGACCATATTACAGGAGCATACTTACTCACACACAAAGATACCGTATATTCTGAAGATAAAACATTGCAAATAATTAAAAGGTCTAAAATGGAATTACCGGAACATAAAGGAAGGGACTGGACAGGTAAAGAAATATTCAGTTTACTTTTACCAGACAAATTAAACTTAATATACAAAGCAGAAATTTGTAGAAATTGTGAAGAATGTAAACATGAAAACTGTGAATACGATGCTTATGTTGTAATAAGTAATGGGGAACTGTTACAAGGAGTAGTTGATGATAAAGGATATGGTTCTGGTAGTGGTAAAATACTAGATGCAATTGTAAAACAATTTGGTCCTAGTGAAGCACGTTACTTCTTAGATCATGCAACAAAACTTGCAGTATTTGGTGGTGTAATGCAAAGAGGTTTCACAACAGGTACTGCAGATGAAGAAATTCCAAAAGAAGCAGAAGATAGAATCACAGAATTACTTGAAAAATCTGATCGTAGAGTAGAACAATTAATTCAAGCATATGAAAATAATGAATTAGAAGCACTACCTGGACGTAGCTTACGTGAAACACTTGAAATGAAAATCATGCAAGTATTAGGAGAAGCAAGGGATAACACAGGGGTTATCGCAGAACGTTATTTCACAACAAGTAACAGTGCAGTAATTATGGCACTTACAGGTGCTCGTGGATCCATGCTTAACTTAACTCAGATTGCAACATGTGTAGGACAACAAGCTGTTCGTGGGGGTCGTATTAACAGAGGATATATCGACCGTACATTACCTCACTTCCGTAAAGGGGATGTAGGTGCAAAAGCAAGTGGTTTTGTAAATAGTAGTTATAAAAAAGGATTAGATCCATTAGAATTCTTCTTCCACGCTATGGGAGGACGTGAAGGATTAGTAGATACAGCTATTCGTACAGCACAAAGTGGTTATATGCAAAGACGTCTTGTAAATGCACTTCATGATTTAAGTGTACATGAAGATGGAACTGTACGTGATAATAGAGGAGCTATTATTCAATTTAAATATGGTGAAGATGGTATTAATCCTGCAAAAAGTGATTATGGACAAGTTGCAAACTTAGATAAACTCATTGAAGAAATGAGATTAGAAGCTAGTCAAGCAAGTAAATAGGGGAGTGAAATAAAATGGATATAGAACAAGTACAAAAAGTTATCACTGAAAATGGTGCTGATTATTTCCCTATTAAATTGGTTGAAGAAATAGCTCAAGCAAGTGAACGTAATAATTTAACTGATGATGAATTAGTAACATTAGTTCTTCGAGTTAAAGAAGCATATGAACGTGAAGAAGTTGAACCAGGAGAATCTGTAGGAACTATTGCAGCACAATCTGTAGGTGAACCAGGTACTCAGATGACAATGCGTACTTTTCACTATGCAGGGGTAGTAGAATTAAACGTAACTCTTGGGTTACCTCGTCTTATTGAAGTAGTAGATGCTCGTAAGAAAATAGCAACACCTACTATGGATATTTACTTTACAGATGAATATAAAAATGATGAAGACTTCATTCGAAAAATGGGTAATAAAATAGGTAAAATTACATTAAATGATGTAATTAAAAACTTCAATGTAGATTATATGGATAATACCATTACTGCTGAAATTGATATGGACATACTTGATGAACGTCGTCTTGAACTTTCAGAAGTTACAAGTGTAATTGAAAAAACTTTTAAACAGGTAACAATAAATAATAATTTACTGAGTTTTGAAACCACATTTTCTAAAGATGAAGAAAAAATTCAACAAGGTATTCGAGAATTAAGATTACTTGCTGATAAAATCAGAGATCTTCAAATTAGTGGTGTAAAAGGTATTGGTAAAGTAGTTATCCGTCATGAACATAATGAATGGGTAATTCATACAGAAGGTTCTAATATTGGAGCTATTCTTAAAATTGAAGGTGTTGACATAGTCAAAACTACTACAAACGATATCTTTGAGATTGAAAAAGTTCTTGGTATAGAAGCAGCACGTAATGCTATCATACATGAGTTATACACAACCATGGAAGAACAAGGGCTAAGTGTAGATATTAGACATATTATGTTAGTTGCTGATATGATGACTTCTGAAGGTATTGTAAAATCTATTGGAAGACATGGTATTAGTGGAGAAAAATCCAGTGTTCTTGCACGTGCAGCTTTCGAAGAAACTGGAAAACACTTATTAAATGCTAGTATACGTGGAGAAACTGATAAACTCACAGGTATAATTGAGAATGTTATTGTTGGTCAACCAATACCTCATGGAACGGGCTCTGTTGGTGTAGCAATGAAAGATAAAAATTAGGAGGCAGTAAATGGATATAGAAAGAGGGATACGTGTAGCCGTAGATACTGGTAAGGTTATATTAGGATCCAATAAATCAACTCAAGCAATAAAACTTGGAAATGGAGAATTAGTTGTAATTGCAGCAAATGCTCCAAAAGATGTAAAAGCAGATATTGAAGTTTATTCAAAATTATCTGAAATACCAGTGTACACATTTGAAGGTTCTAGTGTAGAACTTGGTTCTATCTGTGGTAAACCATTCACAGTAACAGTTTTAGTAATACAAGAACCTGGAGACTCTAATATATTAGAGATTAAGGAGTAAATAGATACTATGTCCGTCAAGTTTACAACCAATGAAATCAGATATATAGGCTTGTTTGAAACCATAACAAGTGCTGTGGTTAAGGACTGTATCATAGATGACGAACATAATAAAGTTACTTTTTTGGTAAAAAAAGGAGACATGGGATTAGCAATAGGAAAACGTGGAAGTACTATTGGTAAGATGCAAAAATCTGTTGATAAGAGTGTTGAAATTATTGAACATTCTGACGATCCCGGCGAATTTATAAAAAATTTATTATCTTCTGCAACAATTGATTCAATAGAATTTTCTAAAGATGCAAAAGGTAATAAAATCGCTACCTTGAATGTTGACTCAAAGAATAAACGTTCTATCATTGGTAAAAATGGTCAGAATATTCGGCGAGCTAGACAATTTGCTAAAAGACAATTTGAAATTAGTAATATTATCATAAAATAACCATATTTATGATTATCATGTTTAGGAATTAAAAAGTAAAATATTTTCATATATTTTACATCCTAAATTCTTAAAAAAACTCAGTTAATACTAAAAACTATAATGAAAAGTATGTGAATTATTTCACATAGTATTAAAATTAATAATACTATTACTAAAACAACATGTTTTCATCTCGTGTTATATAGGTATAGTGTTTTTAAAAAAACTTTGAATAGAAAAATAAACTTTATAAAGTATAAATGGAGGAATAAATTTGCCAGGATTATTCGCAGCAAAAAAATTAAAAGATAACAGACAAAATTTCCGATGGAAAGACACACAATACAAACGTAAAACCCTCGGATTAAACATTAAAGCAGATCCATTAGAAGGATCACCTCAAGCTAGAGGAATTGTAATTGAAAAAGTAGGTATAGAAGCAAAACAGCCTAACTCTGCAATCAGAAAATGTGTAAGAGTTCAATTAATTAAAAACGGTAAACAAATTACAGCTTTTGCACCAGGTGATGGGGCTATTGGTTTTATCGATGAACACGATGAAGTAATGATTGAAGGAATTGGTGGACCATCAGGTAGGTCTATGGGTGATATTCCTGGAGTAAGATGGAAAGTTACAAAAGTAAACAATGTAGCTTTATCTGAAATGGTAAGTGGTAAAATCGAAAAACCTGTAAGGTAAGTAATTTATTTAAAGGAGATTTAATTAATATGAGCTTCAAATTATTCGACAAATGGGATGTAACCGAAGTTACAGTAGAAGATATGGGATTACAAAATTACGTATGTTTAGATGAAATTGTAGTACCACACACAATGGGACGTCATGTAAAAAGACAATTCGCAAAATCAAAAGTATCAATCGTAGAAAGACTCATGAATAAAATCATGAGAACTGAAAGAAACAGTGGTAAAAAAAATAAAGCATATGCTATTGTAGAAGATGCTTTAGATATAATTAACACAAGAACTAAACAAAATCCTGTACAAATTTTAGTAAAAGCTGTAGAAAACACAGCACCTAGAGAAGAAACAACACGTATAAAATACGGTGGAATAGGTTATCAAATAGCAGTAGATATTGCACCACAAAGAAGAGTAGACCTTTCATTAGGTTTCATTACAAAAGGAGCAATGCAATCTGCATTCAAAAATAAAAAATCAGCAGCACAATGTTTAGCAGATGAAATCTTACTCGCATCCGAAGAAGATTCAAGAAGCTATGCTGTACAGAAAAAAGAAGAAAAAGAAAGAGTAGCAAGATCTGCACACTAGATCTTCATATTTCTTTTTTTTTAAACATTCTAAAGAGTATGATAAATTTTTTATTAAAGAATCTATATTTTCAAGTTTCTTTAATAATTTAATTAAATAATTAAAAAATAATAATTTAAGATTATAAAATAAATTAAGTAAAATTAATTTAATATTAACATTTAGGTGATTTTATTGAGTCGACGAGATCAAATGGTAAAAAAAATCAAAGAGTTGATGTATGAACCAGATTATATCAGAAACATTGGTATAGTAGCACATATTGACCACGGAAAAACAACATTATCAGATAACCTTCTTGCAGCAGCAGGAATGATATCCTCTGAATTAGCTGGAGATCAAAGATTCCTTGATTTTGATGAACAAGAACAAGAAAGAGGAATTACAATTGATGCAGCAAACGTATCTATGGTACACACCTATGAAGATAAAGAATACCTCATCAACCTTATTGATACACCAGGACACGTAGACTTTGGTGGAGATGTAACTCGTGCAATGAGAGCAGTAGATGGTGCTGTAGTAGTTGTATGTGCAGTAGAAGGTATCATGCCTCAAACAGAAACAGTATTAAGACAAGCATTAAAAGAAAATGTAAGACCTGTACTTTTCATTAACAAAGTAGATAGACTTATAAATGAATTAAAACTTGATGATTTAGAATTACAAAACAGATTCGTAAAAATCATTTCTGGAGTAAACAAACTTATTAAAAACATGGCTCCTGAACAATTCAAATCAGAATGGCAAGTTAAAATTGAAGATGGTACTGTAGCATTTGGTTCAGCATACCACAACTGGGCTATCAACGTACCAGAAATGTTAAAAACAAACATTACCTTCAAAGATATTATTCAATACTGTAACGAAGATAACCAAAAAGAATTAGCAAGTAAAATAAAAATCGAAGAAGTAATTCTTGGTATGGTAGTAGAACACTTACCTAGTCCAAAAATTGCACAAGCATACAGAGTACCTAAAATTTGGTCTGGAGACATTGAATCTGTTGAAGGACAAGGTATGATTGAAACTAGTTCAACATCACCATTAGCAGTTATGGTAACTGATGTAAGTATAGATAAACACGCAGGTGAAATCGCAACTGGTCGTGTATATGGTGGATCAATTGAAAAAGGTTCAGAAATCTTCTTCGTAGGTTCAATGAGTAAAGCAAGAACCCAACAAGTTGGAGTATATATGGGTCCTGAAAGAATCAACACAGACTCAGTTCCAGCAGGTAACATTGTAGCAATTACTGGTGCAAGAGGAGCTATTGCAGGGGAAACCATTACCGATGCAGATCACAACATAGCACCATTTGAAAGTTTAGAACACATATCTGAACCAGTAGTAACAGTAGCAGTAGAAGCTAAAAATACAAAAGATTTACCAAAACTTATTGAAGTATTAAGACAAGTTGGTAAAGAAGATCCTACATTAAGAGTAGAAATTAACGAAGAAACTGGTGAACACTTAATTGCAGGTATGGGTGAATTACACTTAGAAGTTATTATCTACAGAATTAATGATAAAGGATTAGAAGTAGAAACATCTGAACCTATTGTAGTATACAGAGAAACAATTGCTGGTACAGCAACAAATGTTGAAGGAAAATCACCTAACAAACATAACAGATTCTACATTGATATTGAACCATTATCTGATGAATTAATGGATGCTATTTCTGAAGGAAAAATCCAAGAAGGAAGAGTAAAAGGTAAAGAAGGAGCTAAAGTCTTCCAAGAATGTGGTCTTGATAAAGATGAAGCTAAAAAAGTATGGGATGTATATAAACACAGTATATTCATCAACAAAACTCGTGGTATCCAATACTTAGATGAAGTTAAAGAATTATTAATGGAAGGATTTGAAAGTGCATTAGATAATGGACCATTAGCAGATGAAAAAGCAATGGGACTTAAAATCAACCTCATAGATGCAAAATTACACGAAGATGCAGTACACAGAGGACCAGCACAAGTATTACCTGCTATAAGAAAAGCAGTATATGGTGCAATAATGTTAGCACAACCAACATTAATGGAACCAATGCAAAAAGTATACATCAGTGTACCTCAAGATTACATGGGTGCAGCAACTCGTGAAGTACAAAACAGAAGAGGACAAATTGTGGAAATGGGTCAAGAAGGAGATATGTCTACAATTGAATCTAAAGTACCTGTATCTGAAATGTTTGGATTTGCTGGAGATATAAGATCCGCAGCAGAAGGACGTTGTATTTGGTCTACTGAAAACTCTGGATTTGAAAGAATTCCTAGAGAATTACAAAATCAAATAGTAAAAGAAATCCGTCAAAGAAAAGGTCTTACTCCTGATCCATATGGACCTGATCACTACTTAGGATAAGTATACTTATTTCAAGTATACTTTTTTTTTAAATAAACTACTATAAAGTATATTAATAAAGAATTATAAATACAATAATTAATAAAAAATAATTTTATATCTAAATCTTATATTGGTTTAGGATATTATTGTAAAATTATTAAATGTAATTAAAGATTATAAAAGAATATATTTTTTACAAGGGAATATAACTATTCCCTGTTATATTTCTTTGTAGTACAGTTAGTACAATATATTTCTTTAATACATTGTTAGAGGACGTTCTCTAGATATTAAAATAAATCTAGCAATCGGCTTGCTAACAAGTATAAATCATACTATTATCTAATAGTTCCTGATTTATAAATTATATTCAAATACATGTTTTAAATATGGAGGATATATAATGGCAAAAGATAAAACACACATGAACTTAGCATTTATTGGTCACGTAGACCACGGAAAATCAACATTAGTAGGACACCTTTTATTATTAGAAGGAGCTATTGCTGAACAACAATTAGATGAAGGAGAAGACAAATTTAGATTTGTAATGGACAAACTCGGAGAAGAAAGAGAAAGAGGAGTAACCATTGACCTTGCTCACGCTAAATTCGAAACACAAAAATACGAATACACAGTAGTAGATTGTCCAGGTCACCGTGACTTTGTTAAAAACATGATTACTGGTGCATCACAAGCAGACGCAGCAGTTCTTGTAGTAGCAGCTAACGATGGTATCATGCCACAAACAAAAGAACACATCTTTTTATCAAGAACTCTCGGTATTAACCAATTAATCATTGCAATTAACAAAATGGATGTAGTAGACTACTCTGAAGATAAATTCAACGAACTCAAAGAAGAATTAGGTAAATTAATCTCTACAGTAGGATTCAAACCTTCAGAAGTTCCTTTCATACCAGTATCTGCATTTGAAGGAGATAACATAACTGAAAAAAGTTCAAACACCTCTTGGTACAAAGGAAACACCTTAGTACAAGAATTAGATGCATTAGATGAACCAGATAAACCAATCGACTTACCTTTAAGATTACCTATTCAAGATGTATACTCAATTACCGGAGTAGGTACAGTACCTGTAGGAAGAGTTGAAACTGGAGTATTACACACTGCAGAAAATATTGCATTTGAACCAGCTGGAGTAACTGGTGAAGTAAAATCTATTGAAATGCACCACGAAATTCTCGATAAAGCAGAACCTGGAGACAATGTTGGATTCAACGTAAGAGGTGTAGGTAAAAACGATATTAAAAGAGGAGACGTTGCTGGTACAACTCAAAACCCACCTAGCGTTGCTAAAGAATTCAAAGCACAAATCGTTGTATTACAACACCCTGGTGTAATGACTGTAGGATACACTCCTGTATTCCACGCACACACTGCACAAGTTGCATGTACTTTCTTATCCTTAGATGTAAAATTAGATCCTGCAACAGGACAACCTAAAGAAGAAAACCCTGACTTCCTTAAAACAGGAGATGCAGCTTTAGTTACCATTAAACCAACAAAACCTATGGTAATTGAAAACATCAAAGAAATCCCTCACATGGGAAGATTCGCTATCCGTGATATGGGTCAAACCGTAGCAGCAGGAATGTGTATTGACATTACTGACGCAAAATAAGTAAATTAATTTTTACTTATTATTTTTTTTCAATCAAAATCGGTTTCCTATAATAACTATTTTTAATAGATTTAATTACTGTTTATTTAAACATGGTTAATGTATATTCATGTGTTATTTGAATATAAATAGTAGTTGTTAGGATTTCGATGGGATATATTTTTATTAGGGAGAATATAAATGAATAAAGCAAGAATTAAATTAACAGGTACAGACCCAGAAAAAATAGCTGATGTATGTAACCAGCTTATTAAAATTGCTGAAAGAACTGGTGTAGATTTATCAGGTCCTATTCCTTTACCAACTAAAAAATTAGTTGTACCAACTAGAAAAAGTCCAGATGGTGAAGGTAAAGCAACATGGGAAAAATGGGAATTAAGAATTCATAAACGTCTTGTAGGAATTGAAGCTGATGAAAGAGCTATGAGACAAGTTATGAAAGTTAATGTTCCTGATAATGTAAGTATAGAAATAGAACTTAAAGCATAATTCACATAATAATGAAAAACTATATAAATTATTATTACTAAATATAGTAATAGATTTTAAATAGTTTTTTTAATTTATTTTTTTACAGATGCCGAGATAGCCTAGCCAGGTAAGGCGCGGGACTTGAGATCCCGTGGAGTTTCTCCTCATGGGTTCAAATCCCATTCTCGGCGTATTTTTACATTAAATTTAATTTTATCTTATTTTTAGAGTTTTTTTTATAGTTTATTTTCCTGTTTTATTTTATTTATTTTTAATATTGTTTTATTTTACATTATTTAATATATATATCATGTAGTTTTTATTTATTTAATTTAAGTATACTTATTTAATTTTAAAATAAGTGTAGTATTATTTTAATCATTTAGTTTATTTTTTATTAAATAATTGTAGTTAGTTTTAATTTAAATTAAGTTAATATCTTGTTTAAAATTAGTATTTTTTATATTTTAAAAAATAGAAAAAGAATGAGGGTGATTATTTTTTTTATTTTACTTTGTATCTGAGAATTCCAGCTATTCCACCAAATGCTTTGTCAAGTTGAGTACCCTCTTCTGTTTCAATTGAAATAACTTCTACACTACTGTTTACTTCTTCTGCTAATTCTATTAATTCTTCAGCTGTTTCTTTAGTTTCTGTAATTTTCATTATTTCATTACATTTAGGACATCTTTTTTCTGGTGGTTCTTGATGTTGTCTTGTTGTAATTACATCTATTGTATTACATGCAGGACAGGTGTATGTTTGTCTTTTGGTTTTAAGATTTTCTGAAATAAGTAGTGTTTCAACAGCACCCATTTGAAGGTTCTGTCTAACTTCTTTTTCACCATATGTTGATAATCCACTTTCAGATATGAGTCCAGTTAGGAATTTTCTCATGAGTTTTTTCTCTTGCATGATATCCATTTCATCAAGAGTATCTGCAGATTCATCAATTACTTCTCTTACTCCAAAATCTCCTGTATATGATGTGTCTACAATGTTGATGATTTTATCATGGATTTCATAGTGAATGTAATCTCCTTCTACAAAATCATTTTTTGTATGTCCTGGTCCTCCAATAAGAACTCCTTTAAGTTCATCTTTCAGGGGGAGGAATGCTTCATCAACATGTCTTCCTATACGTTTAAGGAATTCATGTGCTGCAAGTTCAATAACACGATCAAATCTTCTTTGTGACTGACCTCCTGCTTTATGTTTTCCAGGTACTCCACTTGTTAGATGTTTTAAAATATCAATTCTTTTTCCTCTTAAAACAGCAATTGTAGATTCTTTACGGTCAAGTACCACTACACCATATACTTCTTTATATTCAATAATTTGTCTTAATGGTTCTATGTAAAATTGACTGTCACAGTGGTATATGTATGTTTGTACTGTTTCAGGGGGTTGAAATACATATGTTTCCATTTTTTCTGTTCCTGGACCACCCTTTGGAATCATTCCTACAAATATTATTAATCCTTTTTCAGGTGCTTTTGGGAATAATTTCAATCGTTGTATAATAACTTCTATTGCAGATTGTACATTTTTTCTGGTTTGTTTACTTTTAATATTAGAACTTTGTCCAATTTCATCAACCATTTGTTTTCTAACATCACTTATCTGTTTTTCTGGTGGTATATATACACTTACAAGTTCTGTTCCTCTGCCTTTTTTATTTTCTAATTCTTTCAGAGTTTTTTTAACTTCATACATTTCTTTTGATGATACTTCACTCATTTTATCTAATTCCTTTAGTTAAATTAATGATTATATTAAATTAATGTAATTTTACTGGAATTATAAGAATACTGCTATTAATAGGGTGGTTATTCTCATGTGTATTCTTATGATTTGTTATATTTTCATTTTAATCGTAACCTATTTTTTTTGATTACATTTAATAATCCAATAAATTATTAGTATTTTATAAAATAATTAGTGTATTTTTTTAATATTCTTTTTGACACTGTTATTATATTTATGCCTTATCTTATTTTATTATTATGTTTTAAGTAACTCTTTTATTTTTAATTTTTTAGAGATAAATATAAGAATAATTTTAAAGAAATATATTAATAGTTAAATTATTAATTAAACTATTTTTATCAATATATTTAAATTAGTTTATAATATAAATTTTAGGAGAAGAGTATTAATGCGTATAGTAATTACAATTGGTGGTTCAATCCTACTTAAAGAATATGATAATAAAAAATTTGAAGCATATGCTGAAGTAATTAAAGAAATTAATGAAGAACATGAAATTTTCATAGTAGTAGGAGGAGGAAGACCTGCTCGTGACTATATAAGTGTAGTTAGGGATATGGGTGAAACAGAATCCATATGTGATGAAATAGGAATTGAAGTTACAAGAATAAATGCTAGATTATTACAACTAGCTCTAAAAGATGTATCTTATCCAGCAATACCGGTAAATTTCCAACAAGCACTTGAATACTCAGCTACTAATAAAATTGTAATAATGGGTGGAACTGAACCAGCACACAGTACTGATGCAGTAGGTAGTATATTGGCTGAGTATGTGGGAGCTGATTTAGTAATTAATGCTACAAGTGTTGATGGATTATATGATAAGGATCCTAATAAATTTGATGATGCAAAAATGTTTACAGAAGTAACTGCTGATAAACTAATGGAAATTGTATCAGATAATGATACAAAAGCAGGAACTTATGAATTCATTGATAAAACAGCAATTCAAATTATTAAACGTTCTGGAATAAAAACAGTAATTGTAAATGGAAATAATCCTGATAATGTGAAAACAGCAATAAATGAACCAATAGGTACACTCATAACAGAATAAAACAGGAGGTAGTATTATGGTAGTAGAAGCACATAGGCATTGTGCAATTTGTGGAAAACCAATTCCAATGACTGAGTCATTTTGTTCTGATAAATGTCAAGAACAATATCAGCTTAAACAAGAACAAGTTGCAAAACAAAGAAAAATATTATATGCAGTAGTACTTTTATTTGTAATTATATGGGCTGTAATGGTATTTAAACCATTCTGAATCCATATCTTTTTTTTTTAATAATTAATTATTAATTTTATCATAACTCTTTTTAAATCATCGTGGGATAATTTATTATTTTTTTGTTTATGGGTAGCAGTCAAAATTCAAAAATTACTTTTGATAAGTGTGAATAATGCTTCAATTGTAAAATAAAGAAAATTTCAAATTAATAAATTATATTTTTTGATAAATACTTGTTTTAAAAAAATAATAAAAGAAGGTTATTTTTAGTTAATTATAAGTTTACACCCATATCTAACTGTTCTGTTAGTTCTTTGTATCTGTTTCTTATAGTTACTTCAGTTACGCCAGCAATATCTGCAACATCCCGTTGAGTTTTTCTTTCATCAAGAATTACACTTGCAATATATAATGCAGCAGCAGCTACTCCGGTAGAACCTCTACCACTGGTTAAACCATTTTCCATTGCTTGATTAATGATTTCTATAGCTTTTGATTGAACAATTCCTGAAAGATTTAATTCACTAGCAAATCGAGGAACGTAATCAATTGGTGAAGTTGGAGGTAATCTTATGTGTAATTCTCTTGTTAAGAATCTGTAAGTTCTACCTACTTCTTTTTTACTTACACGAGACACGTCTGCTATTTCATCAAGTGTTCTTGGAACTTTACATCTTCTGCATGCAGCATATAATGAAGCAGCTACTACTCCTTCAATACTTCTTCCACGTATGAGTTTATTTTCCACTGCATTTCTATATACTACTGATGCAGATTCACGTACTGATCTTGGTAATCCTAGTCTTGAAGAGTCACGGTCAAGTTCACTTAGTGCAAATGCTAAGTTTCTTTCTGTTGCACCACTGATTCTTATTTTTCTTTGCCATTTTCTTAATCTGTACCATTGTGCACGATTTCTAGCAGGTATGTCTCTTCCATAGATATCTTTGTTACGCCAATCAATCATGGTTGATAAACCTTTATCGTGGATGGTGTATGTAATTGGAGCTCCTACTCTTGTTCTTTTGTCTCGTTGTTCGTGATCAAATGCTCTCCATTCTGGACCCATGTCTACAATATTATCATCAATTACAAGACCACAAGCACCACAGACAACTTCTCCACGTTCATGGTCATTAATTAATTTAGTTGATCCACATTCAGGACATTTTGTTTCTTTTTTCTCCATTTCAGCAACGTCTTCTTTCATTTGTTCTTTTTCACTTATGCCGTTGCTATTTTCAAATTCTTTTTCTAGTTCTTCAGAATCGGTGGTATCTATTTTAATGATTTCTTCTACATCTAAATCAGAATTTGACATTAATTCAATATCTGAATCTTCAGGTATTATAATATCTGCTTCACTCATTGGATCTGAAATAATTAAATCATTAAGTTCTGAATCTGTATTGGTGTCGTCATTAGAGTTATCTTTATCATCTTTGAAGTTGTCCATTATTTCAAGTAATGGGTTTGGTTTTTTGGTTGTTTCTTTTTTAGTTGAAGTTTTTTCTTCTTCATTTTCTGTTTTGTTTTTCTTTGGTCTTCCTGGTTTTCTTTTTGGTTTTGTACTTGTGGTATTGGTACTATTTTCTGTTTTGTTTTTCTTTGGTCTTCCTGGTTTTCTTTTTGGTTTTTCTGGAGTTTCTGTTGTTTCTTTTTTTGGTCTTCCTGGTTTTCGTTTGCTTTCTTTTTCTACTGTTTTTTTGTTTTTACTTTTTGGTGGTCTTCCAGGACCTCTTTTTTTAGGGGGTTCTTGTTTTTCAATAATTGTAGTGGTATGTTTTTCATTGTCTTCAATTTTTTCTTCAGTTTTCTTTGTTTTACGTGGTCTTCCTGGTTTTCTTTTTGGTTTTGTTGTTTTTTTATTTTCTGTTTCGTTATTAATTAGTTCTTTGGTTGTTTTTTCTTCAGTTTTTGTTTTTTGTTTTTATCGTTTTTTAAGGTTTTACGTGGTCTTCCGTATCTCCTTTTTCGTTTTAGTATGCTTGCCGTCGTTTCATCCTCCTTCTATTATTTTTTGGTGGTAAATATACTGTGTCACCTGGTTTGGCTTTTTTGAATTTATTGTTTGTTTTGATTGATATGTATGGTTTTTTAGTTGATCCAAATATGTCACTAATTTTACCAATTGGTTTTTGTTGTTTATTTACTAGTGTTGAACCAAGACGAGGCGTTTGTTTAGAGGGTACAATAAGCTTGTTTGTACTTGTGATATGGCTTATTATACCAATTTTTTTTAGTTTTTGATTCTTTTTTGACATTTTTCTGTTATTGAGGAATAATATTAATTTTAATTAATTAAATATGTTTTTTCATGTTCTTTTTGAATTAAATGTAGTATTTGATTTTAAAATTAGTTGTTATAGTATTATGTTTTTTGGGAGTGCATTGGTTTTTTATTGTTTTGAAATATTTTATTCGATTTATAAAATATATTTTATTCCTATTTTTTTTATTATATTTTGTATGTTTTATTTATAGTTATCTATAAATTATAATTATAATTTTAATTGTTTTAATATTTATACTTTTGGATAGATTTATATATACTTTTTTAATTTTTATGATTATTTTTTTAAATAATATTATTTCTTCAAATAATTTATAAAAATTTTTTTAAGTATTTTTATACTTTTTTTAAAGTTTTAAATAGTTTTTAAGGGATATATTTTGTAAATAAAATTTATTTTTTTTTAAAAAAAAGAAAAGGGGCTTATTTGATTATTTCTATTTTTATTTAATTTTTAAGATGGAATCTAAGTTTTCATTATTTTCTTCGATTCGTTTTAAACATTCTGATTCGAATTTTTTAATATTAGTTACTTCTTCAAGTACTTCTTCTAATTTTTCTTGTGGAATTATAACAACACCATCTCTATCACCTACAAGAATATCTCCAGTTATAATAGGTATATTTTCAATAATTAAACGTTCATTAATGGTACCCTTATTTGAGGGGAATCCTGCTCTTGATTTTATATCTTTAGAAAATACAGGATAATCTAATTTAATAATATCTTCCGTATCTCTTGTTGTTCCATAGATTACAGTAGCTTTTAAACCATGTGTTTGTGCTGCTTTAGAAGCCATTTCACCCCAAACAGCATAATCTAAGTCAGAACATTTTATAAGTAATATTTCATGGGGTTGTGAATCATATATTGCTTTAATACAGGTTCCCCAGTCTTTAGAATTAGTTTCTGCAGTTCTAATTTTTCCTACTATTTTAAAAGAAGATTTGATAGGTTTAACGTCTGTTAGAATATTATTTGTTCCATATAAATTTTTCATAGCATCGGATATTGTATCAGTACTTGCTTTTTCAAGTATATTTTCTAAATTTATTTTTTGGGGTTGTTTTTTGTTAAAATGTAATATATTTTTGGGTGTTATTTTTCCAGCTGACATTTTTTTTTCATCTCTAAAAAGTATAACTTTCATTTCTATAAAAAAATAAATAAAAAAAGGTGGTTATTATTAAAATTAATTTAATCTTGGTGTGTTGTTACTTCTTCAACTAATTTACGACCTGCAACAACTTCATCTACACTATGGATAGATGCACCGTAATGTTCTACAGCTTCTTTAATTTTTTCGTAATTAAGGTCGTTTCCTTCCATAGTTATTTTAATGTTTTCTGTATCTTTATCAATTTCAATTAATGTTATATTTACTCCATCTACACCCTCAAGACCACTTAAATAGATAGCAAATGAAGGTAATGATGGGGAATGTGGTTTTAATATGTCTAAAACTACTCTAATTAATGAATTTTCCATTTCTAATAAATCCTCCGATTTAAAATAATCATTGTATATAGTTATTTGTTTTTTGTTTAACATATATTCTTTTGTTATTTTTATTACATATTATTTAATTACCATAAGTATATTATAATGTTTTAAATATAGTATTATATGTATATTGATATAACGAAGTAGTAGTTATTGAGATATATTATATTAATATTATAAAATATAATTTAATAGAAAATTTAATTATTAAAATTGTCTATTAATATATTAAACTAATTTAAAACTGTTAAAATTATTTAACAAAATTATATATAAAGTATTAAATAATTCATCAACTTCGCTTAACCTGATTAATAACTATAAATTTAATAAAAGGCGATTAAATGACACATAAAAATGCCAAGTATCATGATGATGAAGATTATTATTACATGGTAAAAGATGAAATTACAACTACAAAATATTTAATACACTCACAAATTAATGCTAAAGGATTTGTAGAAAAACCTGATGTAGTAGGTGCAATATTCGGACAAACAGAAGGTCTACTAAGTGATAGTCTTGATTTACGAGAATTACAAAAAACTGGTAGAATTGGACGAATTAAGGTAGATATGACAAATAAATCAGGAAGAACAAAAGGTGAAATAATAATACCATCTAGTTTGGATAGAATAGAAACAACAATTTTAGCAGCATCACTAGAAACAATTAATAGAGTAGGACCTTGTGAAGCAAGTCTTAGAATAACAAAAATTGAAGATGTACGTGCTGTTAAAAGAAGAACTATTGTAGAAAGAGCAAAAGAATTATATCAAAACATGATGGAAGACTTTACACCAGAAAGTTCACGAATGATTGAAGAAGTTAAAGAATCAATTAGAATTCCTGAAATAATAGAATATGGTGAAGATCAATTACCTGCAGGCCCCAATACTCCAACATCTGATGCAATACTAATTGTAGAAGGAAGATCTGATGTATTAAACTTATTAAAATATGGAATTAAAAATACCATTGCAGTAGAAGGAGTAAATGTACCTAAAACAGTGGCAGATTTAACAAAAGAAAGAACTGTTACAGCGTTTTTAGATGGTGATAGGGGTGGAGACTTAATATTGAAAGAATTACTCCAAATTGGGGATATTGATTATGTAACTAGAGCGCCACGAGGTCAAGAAGTAGAATACTTGGATAAAGACCAAGTAATATATGCCTTAAAAAATAAAACTTCCGTTGATAAAATAAATAGTCATGCAAACTATAATCATAATCAACATAGGTATCATAATAAACCAAAAACATACAATAACAATTCAAATTCCCTCAATGGTTCAAAAACACATGGATTAAAACAAGTAGAATCTATATATAAACAAGATTATAAAAAACAGGTATTTAACAAACAAGAAAAACAAGAAATTTCCAAATATTCTGAGGAAAAAAATAAGAACAAAGATAAAACACAAGATAATAATATAATCAAAAAACAATCATCAGAAATTATTTCACAAGAAAAAGAAGAAGAACCAAAAACTGAAAACAAGTATAAAAAAATACTAAATGAACTTTCTGGAACAAATAATGGTAGATTATTTGATATGAACTTTAATTTAATTAAAGAAGTAGCAGTTGGAGAACTATTCAATGAAATAAAAAGTATAAATGATGATATTAAAACAGTAATATTTGATGGAATTATAAGTCAACGATTAGTTGACTTAGCTAAAGAAAAAAATATTGAATGTTTAGTAGCAGTAAAAATGAGTGAAGTTGTAAAAAAACCAGAAACCATTAAAATTATAATAAAATAATTTTTTTTAGAAGAATAATATTATTTTATTCTTCTAATATTTTTTCAAATATTATTTGACAATAAAAACTTAAAGGAGTATCATACTATGACATCAGAATATCTTGAAGAAATAGAATTTGAGTACCAATTAGAAGATTATATTTTAGAATTAGATATACAAAGTTATTCTGCAAATACATTAAAAACATATAAATCTATATTAAATAATTTTCATAACTTTTTATTGTCTGAAAAAAGAATTAAAGATGAAAAAGGTATCTTACGTTCTTTTAAAAAATATTTACAACATTTAAAAAGAGATAAAGAAGTATCTCAGAATTATCTTTATCTAGTAACAGTAGTTTTAAAAAAATTCTTTGAATTTGCAGAAATACCTATTTATGATGAAATTAAAGCACCAAAGAGAACAAAATCATTACCTAAATCATTAAATGAACAAGAAGTTTATGATTTAATTCATGCTAAGGATAATGAGTATGATCCTGAAAAATCAAATCCTCAAAATATCACGAGACTACGAAACAAACTAATATTAACCTTATTATATTCAACTGGACTACGTGTATCTGAATTAATAAAACTTAAAATAAGGACAATTGATGAAAAAGAACGAACTATTAGGGTTAGAGGAAAAGGAGAAAAGGATAGGATTGTAATCTTTGATGATAATACATTATATTTAATACATGAATATCTAGATAAACGAGGAGTAGAAAATGAATATCTTTTTGTAAGTCAAAAAAATCATACATTAAGTTCTAGATACATACAATTAATGATTAAGGATTATGCGAAAGCAGCAGGAATTACAAAAAAAGTAACACCTCACATATTAAGACACTCATTTGCAACACACTTACTTAAAAATGGTGTGGATATACGAGCAATTCAACAATTACTGGGACATAGTAATCTTAGTACTACTCAAATTTATACTAGTGTAGATATGCATACTCTTAAAAATGTTTACGATGATGCCTGGTTAAATAGAGAAAATAATGTACGTAAATCCCCACAAATAGATAGTGCTATTAATTAAGTAACTATTTTTTTAGCTTTTTTTTAATAATTCTTTTCTAAAACTATTCTAAATAAGTAAAGTATAGTAAATTCAAAATAAAAAAAATATTAGAAGATTTATTCTTCTTTTGGTAAAATGGATGTAGATATGCTGGATGCAAGTGCAATTTTGAGTAAATCTCCTATTATAAATGGAACAAGTCCAGTTAATAATAATTGACTTATTGTTAAAATTTTACCAGTACTTGCCATAAATGTGTATAAACCTACTAAACCAGGTATGTAAATCATAACAAAGTTTGCAAGTAACATTAATATGACTGTTTGAATAGGTTTTCTTGAAGTTGAAACATGATCAAACATGTACCCAAGGAATGTAGCAGCAAAAATAAATCCTACTATATATCCTCCACTAGCTGAGAAAATCCATGCTAAACCATGTTCCATGTTTGTAAACCAGGGCATTCCAATAATACCTAATACTGCATATAGTAACATACTAAATCCACCCCATTTTTCACCAAGGAATGAACCTGCAAGTAATACTGCAAATGTTTGGAATGTAATAAGAACAGGACTCCATGGTATTGCAATAGAAACTTGTGCAAGAAGTCCAGTAAAACATGCTACTAGGAATGATAAACCTACCATTGTAATAGTATTAGCATTATTTCTCCAATTATACCATGAAACTTGCATTTCATGAATTTTATTAATATTACTGTTTATTGACATAAACGAATTACCTCTTGTTGTTTATAATATTTTAATTAAATTATTAATTCTTGAATTTTTATAAATTTGAATAAATGTTATTGTAATTCTTTCAACAATTACCATTATATATATTGCATTTTGTAGTATATAAACTATAACTACAAGGGGGCTCTGTCAAAAATTAGGTAGTTTTAGTATGAAGGAAAGTTTACACTTGAAATGATTCAACTTCATTTTTTTTCATAGAATTCGTATGAAAATTTTCATTATAATCATTTTATTTTATTTAAAAATTAGTTTTTAAGGTTATTTTTGTATAATGTTCTTTTATAATTTACATTGGAAATAGTTCTCTTCTAATTTTTATTAAAATTAGAAAATAAAATAGTAAAATTAATATAAGAAGATAATCTTATATTTAAACATGATAATAACTAAACAAAGCTTCTCTAATAATATATTGTCGATGAACAATTTAAACTTCATGATTTTTTTGAAGAATTAAATAAAAATAGTTTTTCATACACTTATTTTACAATATAGATCATTTTATCATAAAAAAGTAATTCAAATATTTTATAAAGAAATTACATTATTTAAACAAGAACATGTTTTTTATCTAGAATATTTATTAAAATTATTAAAAATGGATTTACTACAAAAAATTTAATCTTATTAAAGAAAAGAAAAGAAAAATGTAAAATTCAAGATATGGATGTAAACATTGTGGTAAAGAATTTAACACAGATTTAACCGGACTTGTTGATGAAAATAAAAACATAACTAAATCAGTACTTGAAAAAATACTAAAATTATTTGTAATACATTGATTTAGCACTTATCTAACTTAACATATGCACTTGAAAATAAAAATATAGAAAAAATAAGTAATAAAATAGAAAAATATGTTCCAAAAACTATTTCCAAAACACATAAAAAGAAGAATGAAATCACGAAAAGGAATTTTAAGTAGATTTCAACTGAGAATTAATTATTGGGAAGAAAAATATGAAATAAAATAACGACCCATATAATTTTTGACAGAGCCTTGATTATTTAGAAACTTATATTAATTAGATTAAATATAAATTATATCATATCTATATTGTATATGAATATACAATTGAATTTTTTTAATATGATTAATACTTATAATAAAGTAACTGATTGTTCTATTGTTTATTGATTATAATTTAGGACAATATTGGATTTAAATCATAAAAATATATTTTTTCGAGGGAAATTTAATGGCAACAAAAGTAGCAGAAATTAAAACTTTAAAACAAGGAAAATACTTAGTATTAGATGGAGAAGCTTCAAAAATTATCAGTTTATCAACATCATCTCCAGGTAAACACGGAGCTGCAAAAGCTCGTATTGAAGCAGTAGGTTTATTTGATGGACAAAAAAGAAGTTTAGTAAAACCTGTAAATGCAAAAGTAGATATACCTATTATTGATAAAAGAGCAGGACAAGTTATTGCTTTAATGGGTTCAGAAGTACAATTAATGGATTTAGAAACCTATGAAACAATAGATTTACCTATACCTGAAGAATTAAAAGATGAAATTGTTGAAGGTAGAGAAGTAGAATATATTGAAGCTTTAGGAAATATGAAAATTATGAGAACTAAAGGAGGAAACTAATTTTTTTTCCTTTATTTTTCATTTTTAATAAAAAAACTTTTTTCTCAGTAAATGAATAATATTCTTTTTTTAATATGTGGAAAGGTATATAGTTTCACATGATATTTTAAAATAAATTTAAATAATTTTTATAAATTATATTAGCAGAATAAGTCTTATTTTTTTAATATTTTATTATTATAATTAATGATAAATAACCCATTTTTTTATATATGAGTATTAACAAAATATATAATTAGTTAATTAGCTATATAAGAATGAAATAGTATTTAAAGTTTAATAGAGAAAAACTCTCAAATAGTTTAATTAAAAGATATAGTATAATTTTCAAAATTTTTTTTAATAAAAGAGGATTGGAAATTTTTTATAATTTTAAATACTTTTAACATTCTTTTCAAAAGGGAAAAATCTACACAATTTGAACCCTGAGCTTTAATTGAAAATAGCTAATAATTAAATAGAATTGAATAAAAGTTCTATTAATACTACATAATTTTTTTCATTATTTTTGTTAAAGAAGTATATTTTTTTAAAAACTAATTTTATATTCAAATTCAATCTAAAAAATTAAGGGAATTTAGTCCCGTTTTGGACCCATATAAATTACGGGTAATTGTACTTCAGTTTCTGTTTCTTCTACAGGTGTATCGGGGTCTGCAGGGATATATATTTCAGTTATGGGACCAACAATATCGTACTGATTTTTTATAGAATAATCAACTATTGCTTTTATAGTTTTATCAAAGTTTTTATGGGATCCTTTATGTCTAGCTGCAAGGACTGTATGTTCTGCTACTTCCTTTAAACCTAATTTTCCTATACGTCCTGCTGGTTTTCCATCATTATAAAAATCTTTTATAGGCATACCTACTTCAAATATTTGGTCTGTTTCTGCATGTTCTTCAAGGTCATTATCATAGGATCCATATGGAAAGCCTATAGCTTCAAATTTATTTTCTGCAATTAAATCACCTACTTCTTTGATAAATTCAGGTAATTTGCTAAAACTATCTATATGTGGAACATAAGCTACTTTTTGGTCTGGAATTTTTTTTTCTATTACTTCTATCATTTTTATTCATTGCTCCTATTATGTAATTATATGTTATTTTTTTTATTTTGTATTTACTGTACATGCTTATATTGTTTTTTATAATTTATAAATAATATATTGTTTTTTGAGAATTGATATTTTTCATTCAATATTATACTCTATTTATATTAAAAAAATCTTTTATTAAATTAATTTTATTCTTTAAGTTTACATAATTAATTGAGATTATTTTGAAATAAATGGATATTCTTCTTAAATTTATTAAATAATTTAAGTACATATATATTTAAAAAAAGATAAGTTAATCTATGATAGATTAACTGCAGATGTGGGGTATGATTTGATTAAGCCATAACGGAATAATGAATAACCGTATGATCCAACACTCATAACTGCTTTAGCATCACCTTCGAGTTCTGATTTAGATAATTTACTAGAACTACTTGAATATGTTTGAAGTACAGTTACAACTTTGGAATATTTTGCTTGATTAACAACATATTTTGTTACTTTTTGTAGCCATGATCTATTAGCATTATAATCATATTTATAAGCCATAGGAAGCATTACATCTACATAAGGACTTAAAGCAGCATAATCTTGTCCATAATATGTTTTAGTACCTGCCATTTCTGCAAATACACATGCTGAAATTATCTTTTTATTGTCATATGTTTTCACAATAGAATGCACTGATTTAACAAAATTTGTTATTTTACTTGAATTAACAATACTTTTATTAGCACCACTATATCTAACATAATCTAAACAAACACCATCTACTCCACTAATTCTTATAATAGTATATATAAAGTTTTTAATCATAGTTTGCTGGCTAGAACCTATATTAAAACCATTGCTTGTTGAAAAGCAAATAACCCATGCATGAACTCTAATAGATGTATTTTTACATAATGTAATTACTTGTTTTAATTTAGTAGTGTTGTTAGTTGATGCTCTTGTTTGTACATAAACGTCAGTAATTCCTGCTTTAATCCATGAATTAACAGTACTACTAGTTACACTTGCACCTATTTGAACAAATAATGATGTAATTTTATCATGTGTAATTACAATAGATGTTTTTAGTTTCTGGTTATAAGTATAAGCAGTTATAGTTGCAATTCCAACACTATTAAATGTATTTGTAGCAGTATAACTTCCCTTTAAATTTTTATATGTTTTATTAACATTACAACCTACTATGGACATAGATAATTTTATAGTAGGTAGATATGAACTTGTATTATATGATGTTACAATCGTACCATTAAATATATTATTAATGGATATTGTTGTCTTTACTGATTGATTAACTGATGTTTTTGATGAAGTAACTGTTAAGTAAATCCAATTATTTATTGTTGAATTATATTGTCTTAAATTATTTAGTTTAGAGTTAGATCCCCACCAATTATAATTAGCAATAATAATTCCCTTTGCATTGTATAAATCTATATTGTCATTATTTATAATTATTGAATTTTTTATGATAATAGTTCCATTATAGGAGTATATTGCTCCTCCACTAACTTTTGCATGGTTTGATTTGATAGTTACTTTATTCAGTGTTATATTTGATTTTAAATTATATATTGCTCCACCATTTGTAGCATTATTTTCTATGAATGTTGAATTAGTTATGGTATTTATTTTTGTATTTGTTTTAAAGTATATTGCATGATTCTTATTTGCATTAAATATGGATTGTGCTATTATTAATTTAGCATAGCCTCCCTCATATATTGCTCCACCATAGGTTGCAATATTACTACTAAATTGGGAGTTGTTAATTGTTATTGGGTTAGAATATCTTGGTAAATTATATATTGCTCCTCCAATGTTACCACATTTATTTGATGTGAATTTTGTTGAATTAATGGATAAAATATGTGTATTGTATATTGCTCCACCATGAGAGCCAGCTTTGTTTATTTTAATAGAATTATTTTTTATATATAATTTATTTGTATTATATATTGCTCCACCATTTTCTTTCGCATAATTATGTGTATATGTGTTATTATAACTATTTAGGGTACCTTTATTATATATTGCTCCTCCATATTTTGTAGCAGTATTATTGTAAAAATATGTTTTATTTACTAATAATATGCCTAAGTTATGTATTGCTCCACCACATGTTCCAGTATTGTTTAAAAAATTACTTAGTTTTATAGTACTCGTAGTATTTTCTTTTAGGTAAATAGGACTATGATAATTATGGGTAATATTAGCTGAATATAATGTAAGTTTAGAAAGTGAATATATTACACTACCTAATTCAGCATTATTTTTATTAAATGTGGATTTAGTCACTGTTATTTGGTTTAAATTATATATTGCTCCCCCATATTTTGCATAATTGTTGGAAAATGATGTTTTCATAATATTTAACTTTCCTTTATTATATATTGCTCCACCATTATGTGTTGCATTAGATGATGATATTTTAACTCCATTTAATTCAAGTGTTCCTTTATTGTATATTGCTCCACCATTTGTATTTTTAGTATTTGTTATGGTAAGTGTTTTAAAAGTTACTTTAGAATTATCAGATATTGTGAAGCCATGTTTTCCATTACAATTAATAATTGTATTTTTAGCACCATTTCCAATTAGTGTTATATTTTTATTAATATATAGTTTATTTTCGTAAAATGTTCCAGAACTGATGTATATTGTTCCTCCATTAGATACTGTATTTAATGCACTGGTAATTGTTTTTTTAGGTGTATTTTTATTTCCATTATTATTATCATTTCCAGAATTACTGATATAAATTGTATTGGTGGATGTTTTTAGAGATTTGGTGGTAGATGTATTATTTATTGTTTTTTGTTGTATATTTGTTTGACTAATTAATGAGTTATTATTTATTATTTCTGTTTTTTCAATAGATTTGCTAGTATTTTGTGTTGTCTGATTCATGTCTGAAGCGGTCACTGTACTAACAAAAAGTAGTAATGTGAAAATTAGAATTGGAAATAATTTTTTCATGGTTAATTTATTTGATATAATGAATAATCATCTCCTTTTTCAATTTTAAATAATTTTAATTTTATATAACTAATGGTTATATTAAAAATAGTTATTAAATATTTGGAATATTGATAAAACTCAAATAATTTTTGTTTATTTAATGAATTCTATTATTTTTTTCTAAAAAAAAATTAAAATGGGGTTTAGTTACGAATTATGATATAAATCATGTATATGATAAATAATGTAACCATGATAAGGCCATCTTTTCTATCAAAATCTCTGTCATATGCTAAAAGATATGTTATAATAACAACTACTAACATGATAATTGTATCAATAACCATTATATTGGTTGTAATAATTGGGGTAATTGACGTTGTCAAACCAACAATAAATAAAATATTAAATAAACAACTCCCAATAGCATTTCCAAGTGCAATTTCTGTCTGCTTGTTATATGCTGCAGTTACACTAGTTATTAATTCAGGGAGTGATGTGCCTATTGAAACAATTGTTAAACCAACTAATGTTTCAGACATACCTAAACTTAAAGCTATATTTTTTGATGCATCAACAACAAGATCTCCTCCAAATATTATGAATGCAAGACCAAATATGATGTATAATATAATTCTTATGTTAGATAAGTGCGTGGTTCCCACAGGCATATTTTTACTTTCTTTTTTAGCTTTTGTTATAAGGTAGAGTACATATATTATTATAAGAATAAGGAATAATATTCCTTCAAATCTACTAATTATTTGACCAGTTATTATAGTTAGTAATAATAGTATTCCACTAACTAATAAAATTGGAAAGTCTTGTTTTACAGATACTTCTTGTATATCAATTTTATAAATTAATGCAGTTATACCAATAACTAATAGTAAATTAAATACATTACTTCCTAAAATGTTACTTATAGCAATAGCATTACTGTTTGTAAGTGCAGAAGTTATGGAAACTGATGCTTCAGGAGCACTTGTTCCAAAGGCAACAACAGTTAATCCAATAATCATTGCAGGAACTTTTAATTTTGTTGCAAGATCACTTGCTCCTTCAACAAATATATCTGCACCTTTAACAAGAAGTACAAAACCCACTAGTAATAAAACAATATCTATAATATTCATATAAATCATCAAAAAAAATTATTAGAAAAATTATTCTTCTAAAGAATATAATTCATTTTTAAGAATTGGTAAGAAAGAACCAATATCTGTTACAATACTAATAACTTGAGCACTACCTCTATCAGCAAGTTTAGTTACAGATGCATTACTAATATCTACACATACACTTTTAATTCTAGCAGGAATAAGATTACCTGTAGCAACACTATGGAGAAGAGTTGCAATCATAATTACCATATCAACATCCTGTACTTCTTCGCGCATTCTTTGCTGTGCTTCTTGGGAGTCAGTTATAACATCTGGAAGTGGGCCATCATCACGAATACTACCTGCTAATACATAAGGTGCATCTTTTTTAACACATTCGTACATAATACCACTAGTTAATATGCCCTGTTCTACAGCATTTTTAATACTTCCTGCTTTGTTTATAGTGTTAATTGCAGAAAGATGGTGTTTATGTCCATGTGCAACTAGTTCTCCTGATTTTAAATCTACTCCTAGAGATGTTCCATATAATGCATTTTCAATATCATGTGTAGCAAGAGCATTTCCAGCAAATATTTTATCAACATAACCTTCTCTTATAAGTTCTGCAAGTATTGGTGCACAGCCTGTATGGATAATTGCAGGTCCTCCAACAACAACAATTTTACCACCTTTGTCTTTAACTTCTTTCATTTCAGTAGCAACTTTATGAATAATACTTTGTGTAGGTTTTTCCGCGGAAGCTTCACTGTTCATAAATTCAAAAGTATTTTTTCCACGTGATCTTTCAATAGGTGTTACTTTAACTCCATTTCTTCCAACTACAATTTTATCTCCCTTTTTTATAGTATTTAATGGTTTACAAGTGGCAAAGTTATTTTCAGTATCTACAGTAATAACACAATCCATTTCAATGTTATCTATATTTAGCCATTCTCCATCATAACGTATTTTTGTGTTATAATTACTTGTAGAATAGAAGTTATCTGGCACGGTTTTATCTTTTTTAGATTCAACAAGAGTAACTTCTTCAATATCTTCTATAAGTTCTGCTCCACAATCGGTTAGCATGTCTAGTATTCTGTTGAATATTGTTTCATCTTCAGCTTTTACTATGATTTTTGCAGTACTTTTATCATTTTTTAGTTTTCCCATTTGTAATTCTTCTATTTCATAATCTCCACCTTGATCTAGAATGATATCCATAGCTTTAGGTAGTGTTAATGAATCAATAATATGTCCATGTAGTAAAATTCGTTGTGTGTACATTTATTCACATCCTATAATTCGTATTATCTGCTGTTTTTATTTATTTTATTTTATAAGGTACTATATATTTTTCTTAATAATATTATATGTTTTTTGTTAGTTTTTAAAAAATATTTTTTCTAGATAAATAATGATGTCCGTCAAAATTCAAAATTAAATTTTAATAAGAGAGAACATTGCTTCAATTGTAATATAAAAAAAATTTTACATTAATAAATTTATTTTGGGTAGACATTCAAATATTCATGTAAAAAAAGTTAATTAAGTGGAGATGAAGAAAAGAGGTGTATTATTTATAATATACCCATAGCTTTATTTGTTTTAAGTATAGATTTTTCACCATCTTCTTCTAATTCAAGCATTGCTCTTATTGCATCCACATTTTCTGGTACAACATCTGATTCTTGATGAACTGCTTGCATATAGTATAATTCTCCATTTTCTACATTAACTGATTCTTGCCATACTGGTATTTCATACATGTCTCCTCTAGAACGTCCAAGATCTTTTGCATATTCCATAAGTTCTGCTGTGGATCCTAATTTAAGACTTTTTTGAACTGGAAGTACACGATGTGCTTTTTCAAAAGCATCAAGTACATCATCTGTTGTGATGTTATCTTCTAATTCTACCATAATGTTATGTTGATGCATTAATGTTGTTGGGACAAGTAATGCCATGGTCATTACATTAATGTCATCAATAATTGTTTGTACATCAGGTCCATGATGTGATGGAACTTCGGTTGTTGGAACAATAGAATTAATAGGTCCTTTTTTAACATCATTAGGATCTGCTCCACGTCTTACCATTACAGCTCTAACTTTTTTAATACCAGCAATATCATTTATTGGTTTTAATGTACGGCATAATCCAGTAGTGTTACATGAAACTACACGCACATAATCTTTGCCAAGGTTACTTTCATAGTTAGCTTCAGCATTGAATGAGGAACCTATAGCATCATGATCTTCTCCACCTTCAAAAATAGCTTTTAAACCTATTTTTTCATAGATGTCTGTTTTATTTTGTGCACCTATTCCTCCAGGAGTACAATCAACAACTAGGTCTAATTTTTCAAATAATTCGTCAGCAGTACCTGATATTTCAATACCTGCTTCTTCAAATTGACTTTCTTTTTCAGGAGCACTTATGTATAAATCATATCCATTTTCAACAGCACTTTTAGCTTCAAAGTCAGGGGTTCTTTTAGTAACTCCTACAATTTTCATATCATCTTGAGCAGATACTGCATCTGCTACTCTTTTACCTATAGTTCCATATCCGTTTATTCCAATATTTTTCATAATATATACGCCCTATAAAAAATTTTTGAGTTTCAATATCTCTATTTTTTAGAACTAACTTTTTTTAATCAATATTATTCTTTTTGATATTGATTGAATTATTAAGTTTATATTATTATATAAGATAGTAATTTTTATTTAAATTTTTTCAAAAAAATAGTATAATCATTACAAATTAGGAGATAAACTTATTTTTAAAAGAAATGAAAAGGAATATTTTTTTTATATTCCTATTTCTTTAGATATATAATATCCTAGAACTCCGCCAATTGTACCTGCAATTAAATAAAATATAATTGACATTAATGAGTTGGATAACATATAATTTAAGTATGTTGATCCATATGATATGTATATAAGAACAACGGATATTATTGTAGTTATCACAGTTCCAAAAAGTGAAGTTATAAATGCAGCTACAGCTGATTCTGAAATATCATTATTTTTCATTATACCTACAAGTATTCCTGTGAATAATACAAATGGTAATATACTGGAACTACTTCCACTTAAAAGGTATGTGATAATTATTATTATAATTCCTAGAGGTATTGATTTACCTTTAGTAATATTGTTTAAGTCCATAATTATGTCTCCAATTATTTTTTTCCATGTATTCTAATTTAATTCAGATAATATGTAATGTCCAATCACATCTCCAATACAGCCTACAATAGTATAAATAATTATACTAAATAGAGAATACTGTATTACTGCTATTGCATATAATCCACCGTATGTGTAATATACTGTTATTAATGAAATAACAAATGCAATTATTGAACCGATAATAAATGCAATTAATGCTGTTAATATACTTTCAGTTAAATGGTCTTTTTTCATAATACCTGTTATTATTCCTATAAATAATAGGATTGGTAAAATAATAGTAGTATCACTTGTTAAAAGAGAACATGCGATTATCATTAATATAGTTAATGGAATTATTTTGTTTTTAAATAATTTTTTATATTAATAGTATCATACCTCTTTTTAAAATAAAATAATGATTTTTTTTAATCATTATTAAAGTTGATTTATTCTATTGATTGACCTTCAATAGCACTTATTTTATTTGGGAAATATGTATCTACGATATATTCAAGACCATATTTTGAGAAAGATTGCTGTTCTGCTTTTCTTCCTAATTTTATCATTTTCTTAATTTCATTTTGCCAGAACTCTCCTTTGTAACGGGGATCTGCAGCTAATTCTTTTAGACGTGTAACATCGATGTCTTTTAATTTATCTGTTGGTAAATCATAATTCACAATATCTGAAGCAGTTACTCCTAAGAATTTTGCATCTGGTGTAGCAAGATCATGGTTTACATGAGCTAATTTTGCACTGCCTGAAATAATTACCATTGCAATGTGGAATCCCCATGGGTCTCCGTCGTTACAAATGTATACAGGGACTTGTAATTCATCACTTGCTCTTCTGATAAATCTACGTGTTGCTCTTGCAGCTTGTCCTTTTAACCCAACAATTAATGTATTGAATCTATCATATGCTTTTTCTTGAACCATACGGTGATACATCCCCATGGTTTCTACAGCAATAATTCTTTCTACATTAGAATCAACAAATTCTACATCATCAATTGTAGGAGGTATAGTATAACCTGATTTTCCTAATTTCAAAGCATTAAATTCTACATCATCATCACGTAATGTTATATCTCCATATACTGATGCTCCATCTTCTTCTGGAAGTAAACCTAAGTTTTCACGAGATACACCTAATGTTACTTCTATATCTTCAGTAATGTTGTTTGATTCCTGTTGGTTGTCAAATCCAACATCCCATCCTTCAGATACATAATACATCTCCCTCATAGTAGCTGTTTTTTGAATGTTTACTAATTCTTTACAGAAGTTTCCTACACACATCATTTGAGCCATTTTCTTGATTTGTTTAACATTACCTAATGATCTTGTACCTTTACGGTCACCTAGTTCAAAATATCTTTTGTCTTGATTGTAGATGATGTTTCCTGTTCCTCTTGATGGAATTTTTAGACTAGGTACTTCTTCATCTAGTATTTTTTCGAGAACTTCATCACCCATTCCTCTAAGTTTATTTAAAGCAATTTCTTTATGTTTCATCATGGTATTTTCCCTTCTTTTATTGTTTAGTAGTCTTCATCATCTGAAAAATCTTCATCTATTTCTGTTTTTACACGCATAGTAGGTTCTTCAGTTTTTACTTGCATAGGTTCAATTTCGGGTTGTTTAAGACGATTTTTCATATCCATAATTTTAGCTTTATGAGTTACTTCATCCATAACTTTGTCATATTCAGGTACATCTTTTTCTGCAAGTAGTGCTGATTGTTTAATTACTACTGGAACTAAGTCTTCGAATACTTTAGCTCTCATTTCTTCGTTTTTAGCAGCTCTTTTAGTTCTTATATATTTTTCTAGTTTACGGGCTATTTTCATGGTTGCTTGTCTTATTTCACGTACAATTTCTGTTTCTGGTGCAACACTTTGTTTTCCAGTAGATAGGTAGGGTACATTTGTAGAGATAATATTTACAAATACTGATATTGGTGCATTATCTAAGTCACGAACACCATATCTTCTCCAATCTATACTTTTTAATGCTTCTGTTATAGCACAGCTTCCTTGATCGAAAGTTAATGGTACTCTGTTTGCAAATCTCATGATTTCTGCTTTTCTCTGATTTCCAATTAGTCTTCCTGATTTTCCACCATATGCAATACCTGCTTCTACAATAAATGATACTCCTCCACGATATGCTTGTGGTTTTCTTGTAATTGCTGTTGAAAATTCGGGTAGAAGTATTTCATTTATACCTTTTTCTATTTGTTCATCACCAATAGGTTTAAGTCCATTGGTAGGTGGTGCCATGAATTTCATTTGGTCAAATTGTTGAACTACTTGTTCTGCTTCTTTCCATGTGATACTTTTAGGTCTTTTGTTCATATCAATACCTGTAGCTGCTTCAATTTCCTTGATTTTTGCTACAGATACACGGGATAATGAATCCATGAGGAGGTTTTTAAATCGTTTTTTATTAGTACCTTTGCAAAGGTAAATTATGTCATCGGCTGTTACTCCTTTTGGATGTGGTAATACTTCTTTAGGTAGTGGTGGTATCTGATCTGTTGCACGTTCAAATGTATATTTTCGTCCTGTTGGGTCTTTAAATACAATTCTAGCATGAGGATTTCCTATTACAGTACGTCTAATATATTCATAAGCTCCTTGTTCACTCATAGAGTAAGATACATCTTTGAATTCTATTTCAATACCTGAACCAGTACGTTCTGTTTCAAATTCTTTTCTATCTAGAATAATACCTGTATTTTTTTTAACATCTAATTTTACAGTCATTTCAACTCCTTTGAGTTGTTCACCATCTTTATATCGTGATCTTATTTTCACAGGTTGTCCTGTGGTCATTTGGGATAATAGTACACATCCACTACATCCTAGTCCTTGTTGTCCACGGGATTGTATATTTCTGAATTTACTTCCTGCAAACATTTGACAATATACTTTGGTTATATAATTTTCAGGAATACCTGGTCCATTATCAGCATGTTTTAATAGGTAATGGTCTTTACCTAATCTTTTTAATTCTATTGTAATGTCAGGTAATATACCTGCTTCTTCACATGCATCTAAACTGTTTGTTATAAGTTCGTGGAATACAATTGTTAATGATCTGATTTTTCCAGAGAAACCAAGCATTTGTTTATTACGTCTGAAAAATTCTGATGCCGTTAATTCCTTAAATTCTTCAAATAATTCTGATGTATCACGTTCCAAGGATTTCATGCCCCCATATATTTATTTGAATATTAATATTACTAATTTTATAATAAGTATTAATATTGATTTTTATTTAGTTAATTGAATAATATTTTTTTTATTAAATTTTAGAATATATGTTATAAAGTTGTATGTTTTTATATAATTAATACATATGTTTTATTTTAAAAATATTATTTTTTTATATTATAATATATGTAAATTCCATAATATAAAATCATGGTATATATCCTATGTGAAAAATTTATTATAATTTAGGGGGGTCTTGAGAAGTAATCCATTTTATGCTAAAAATTTATATAAATTTTAAAAAAATAAATAAGTATATTTTCTAAAGATTAGTGGAAATATTAAAATATACTTTTTTTATAAAACAAGTCTTGTCAGAACTCCAAAAATTATTTTAAGAATCAATAATTTTTTTTGTAAGACATATGATTTTTTAATGTTATATGATGAAGACTAAATAAGCTATTTCTTTAATTATATAAATAAAATTAGATTTGGTCATTATTCAAAAAATAAAAAAAATTATTTATAAAGTTTCAGGAACTTCATCAAATATTTCTTCATTTTCTTCATTATCAATAGATGCTTGATTAAAATCTTCTTCAGCATCGGTGAAATCTTCATCAGTATCTAAATCTTCTCTTAAAATATCTTTACGATCTGGTTTACCATTAACCATTTCATCAAATTCTTTTCGTTTAAGTTTATCATGCATTTTTTCAAGGTAAGCATAAACACTTTTTTGTCTTGAACCTTCAAGTATCATTTCAATAGCTTCTCTAGCCATTTGTATATTTTCAATTTTTCCAATTAGTGAAACAGTTTTACCATAAATACTTATTTCAACATCAAGCATATCATGCATAATTTGTCTAGTTCTTCCATTTTTACCAATGATTCTTCCTTTTTGTCTTACTAATGCTTTTTTAGATTTTCCAACATAATCTTGGAGGTTTATAATTTCTAAAATTAGTTCATCATCTTCAAGAGTTAATGCTATGTCGGGGTTAAATCCTCTACCAATAGCTTTAATCATATATCTTGCTTTCCAGATTGCTAATGGATCATCAGTTTCATCAGTAGAACTTATTGAAATATTTCCAGTGTCACTATCTATTTTTAATTCAGTCTTGGTGATTATTTCTAATTGGTGTTTAATTTTACCGTTTTTTCCTATAGTTACTCCAACTCTATCTTTTGGTATTTTAAGGTATTCTGTATTAGCCATTTTAAAAAAACTCCTATTAATATTGTTATTTTTTTTAAAATATTATTGTTATAATGTATTGTTTATTGTAATAATAAATTATATTATTAATAAAGTTATAAATAGAAAATTTATATATTAATCGTTATTAAATAGTAATAATAAGTTTATTTGTTTTATTTAATTGGTGGTATTAATACATTCTAAGTATCTTTAAGTATAATTATGTATAATTTAAATAATATTTATTATTTTTGATTATTTTAATTTTAAATTTATTAATACTTATTTTATCATGAATTATTATTCCTGTCTTATTTTAATGTTTGTAAAATCTAATATAAAAAAGTATAGTTAAAATAAATAAGTTTAATCAAGTTATTTATTATCTTTTTTTAGTTTTCTTTGATAATTCTATTTTTTATATACTCATAACTTAAATTAACATTAAATTTTTTACTATCATATACTATATTTTTAATATCTCTTTCTAATAAACTCATACTTGATGGATGACTTGTTAAAGTTGCTTGAGATAAATCAATAATATATGGATGATTATAAGATAGGAGAATGTTATATCTAGATAAATCACCATGTACTAACTTAGCTTGGTTATATGAAATATCCATGAAATTAATTATTTCTTCAAATATTTTCTCTGCATTATCTAATTTTATCTTACTAAGGGGTGGTGCTGCACTAGCATCATTTTCGTCATGTTCCAGATATTCCATAACAAGAACATTTTCTAGAGCAGTGTAGGGTTCGGGTACACGTAAACCTAGTTTATGTAACCTACTTAAGTTTTTAAATTCCTTCTGAGTCCATGCAGTAATAATTTTTCTAGTGTTATTACCATATGTTTTAAATCTAGGATCACCTGCAATATATTCTTTAATTTTTTTGAAATCAAGGGTTACAACCCTGTATATTTTAACAGCCACGGAATTTCCATCATCATCAGTACCTAAAAATACATTAGCCTCTTTCCCAGTACTAATAACTCCATTTAAACTATTAATATATCCTTGTTTAGCAAGTTTATATAATACTTTCAATGTTTTATCATCAAAGACTTCACTTGAAACTTGTTTGTCTTCAACACTTTTAATTTTTTTGGTTTCTTCTAACTTTCGAATTTGATTATCTGCATCAATATAATGTTTTTTCAATTAAGAAACCTCCTTTTCTCATATTCTTCTACTATTTCATAATTTTTTTTTGTTTAGTTATTATTAAATAGGATTATTTTAAACTAATATATTAAATTTAAAAGTATTATTTTTTTGAATTCAGTCTTTTAAAAATAATCTTGGAAAATAATGGTTAATTAAAAAATACTTATTCTGTTTGGAGTTTATTATATTAAGAGAATAATTTCTTTAAAAATTAAATTTAATATAATAGTATAAATGAGAAAAATTTCTCAACTTTACTATTCAGATATCCTATTATATTTTTAAAAATCCTCTTCTTTCAAGGTAATTAGCTTCTGTACGAGTATATCTCCAAATTACATCTGCTTTTTCATTACTTTGGAAATCCCATGGTTTTACGAGTACAACATCTCCTTCACGAATCCATATTCGTTTTTTCATTTTACCAGGAATACGACATAATCGTATATTCTTATCATTACATCTTACTTTAAGTTTTCCATGTCCTAAAATTTGTTCAACAACACCTGGAATTTCTCCTTTTCTAGGTGATCTTACACGAATATTTTCTCCACCATTTGGGTTGTTATTATGATTATTCTTTTTATTGTTATTATTAGATTTTTTCAAATTATATATCCTCCATTATGTTCCTATTAGTTATATTTAGTAAAATTATATGATTGTGATTAAATTTTAATATAATTTATTATTTTAATAAATTATTACTATATCTTATGTTATAATATATGTTTTATAAACTATATATTTTTTAGGCTAACTATCTGGGGGAGAAAAAGTTTTGTTAAATTATTTTTTGGTAGTTTTACTTAAATTAGTTGTTTTTATAATACTTTTTTTAAATTGAATCTAATAGTATTCTTTATTTTTTAACTAATTTATAATAATACATTAAAATAGTTCTAAACTTATTATTTCTAAAAAAGAATTACAGTCATATTATTCGAAATTTTTTTTTCATATGTTTTGATGTATAAAATTAATTAATTAATTAATTAACTTTAAAAAATAAAATAAGTATAGTAATAGGAAAAGAATATAATAAAATAGGTTTGTATTATCCTACTTTATTGATTTTAATCAATGATTTTACAGGTACATTATTTAAATCATTAATTCCTTTTTTATCTACAAGAACTGTAACTGCTATAGGTTTTGCACCATGAGCTTTACAAACGGTTATAGCATCAGTCACTGTGGTTCCACTAGTTATAACATCATCTACAATAACAACTGTTTTATTTTTTATATTAGCAAAATTGTTACTTAGAGCGCCTTGTGCTGATTCATTTTTCATATGTTTAATTGGGTGGAATACTGATAATTCTGCATCAAGTAAATTTGCCATCATAGTCGCAAAGGGAACTCCACTAACAGAAATACCAACAACCACATCCACAGTTTCTTCTTCTAAAGCTAAATCAGCTAATGCTCCTGAAATATGTTGCATACGTGCTGAACTAGATCCAATTGTTCTCCAATTTATTGCAAAATCATCTGGTTTTTGTTTAGTTTTATTAACTGTTGTCATCTGCATTATTAACCATTGGGTTGTATCTTTAGATATATTTAATTCATCAGCAATTTCTCCAGTTGTTAATCCTTTGTTTCTAAGTTCTGTTGCTTTTTCAATTAATTTACTATTCATTTTAATCACTATAAGTATATTAATGTTTTATCTTTTGCTGATTTCATTGCAGCATCAACTATGCGTAATGCTTCATAACCATCAGTACCTGTTACTTCAGGTTGTTTTTTTGTTTGAACTGCATTAACAAAAGATCTTAGTTCTTCTTTAAGAGGTTCTTTATTTTCAACTTTAATGTGTTCTACATGATTATTTTCTTGGTATAAGGTCACTGTTTGATTTCCATAGTCTACACTAATTATTCCTTCAAGACCTGTGATATTTAGTTGTCGTTTTTTGTAGGGAGTTAACCAGTTTGTTTCTAATATACTAAGTACACCACTTTCATATTTTGTCATAATTTCTGCATGGTCTTCAAATTCACAATTTTTAAGTTTACTACTCATATTTGCATAAACTGTGTCGGCTTTACTTTCAAATAAATAATTGAATATGTCAATGTCATGAATTGCTAAATCTATTGCCACTCCAACATCTCTTATTCTTGGAGGGTATGGTCCTAATCTTTTTGAATTCGCAGTTACAACTTCTCCAATAGCACCTTCATCTAATAGTCTTTTCGCAACTCTTACAGCAGGATTAAATCGTTCTACATGTCCTGTTGCAAGAATTACTCCAGCATCTTCGGCAGCATTAATCATTTCTTCTGCTTCACTTAATTTTGAAGCTACAGGTTTTTCAACTAATACATTTTTTCCAGCTTCTATTGCTCTCATAACTACATCATGGTGAAATACTGTGGGAACACAAATATTCACTGCTTCTATATCATCAATTTGGAGTATGTTGTCAAAATCAACATATCCTATAGTATTAAATTCCTTGGATACATTATCTAGTGTGCCACGTACCATATCAGATATAGCTACTAAATTTGCATTTTCTAATTCAGAGTATATACGAACATGGTTATAACCCATAGATCCTACTCCTATTACTCCTACATTTGTCTGTTTCATAAAGTATCCTCTCTTAATTTTATTCCAATGGCCTTCGCAGTGTCTATAGCTTTATTTTTCTTTGTAGTTTCTTTAATATCTGCTAATAGTTCACCTTTTGGACTTAATAATTTACATTGGATGGTGATATTATTTCCATTAACTTTCGAAATTATACCTACTGGCCATTGACATCCTACACCTATAGTTTCAAGAATTGTTTTTTCAGCTAAAGCTTCTGTTCGTGAATCCTCATGATTTAATTTTGCAATAACATCATTATACTCTGAGTCTTTATGAGTCATAATAGCTAAAGCTCCTTGACCTGCAGGGGGTACAATATATGTTTCATCAAAAATTTCTTTCACATGGTCTTGTAATCCTAATCTATTAATTCCTGCTAGAGCCATTATTGTAGCATCATATTCTCCTTCTTCTACTTTACGAATACGTGTATCTACATTACCTCTCATAGGTTTTGTTTGGATTTTTTTTCCATGGTATTTACAGAAAGCTTCTCTTCTAACACTACTTGTACCTATTGTTGCATTTTCAGGTAATTCATCCCAACTATAATTAGAAATTAGAACTTCATTAATAGCTTCTCTTTTTGGAATTGCAGTTATAATGAGTTGGTCATTTAATTCACTAGGTAAATCTTTAAAACTATGTACTGAGAAATCTATTTCACCACTAATAAGTGCTTCATCTAATTCTTTTGTGAAAATACCTTTAGCATCAATATTATATAATTGTGAATCCTTAATTTTGTCGCCTGTTGTTTTAATGATTTTGGTTTCTATTTTTTTACCAGTAATTTCTTCCAGTGCATTTACCACAGTCTGAGTTTGTGTTGTGGCAAGTTTACTTCCTCGAGTACCAACTATCACTAAACATTCCCCCTATAGCTAATAATTTTTGTATCATAATTATTTTAATTATGTTATGAGAATAAATTTATATTCATTATTGTAAATGTAGTAAATTATTTTTTTACTCTTTATATCTATATATTCATTATATTTAATAAAGTTTTTAGCTTCTTTTTTTTATCATAGTGCATAGTTTTATTTTAAATATTTTTCAAATATTTATAGAATGTTTATTTATTTTAAATAGTTTTTTATTAATTTATTGTTTATTTCATTTTTTTATTATATTCACTTCTATAAATAATTTGAACAAGATCATAATCTAATTTAAGGGAATATGCTATAGCTTCTTCTAATTCTTCAAAATAATAACATGGCTTCTTGATATTATTATATAAATTATAACCAACACATCCTGTAAAAATGATACATGGTTCATCTAATGTTTTAATATATTTTAATAATTTATTTTCATTAATTTCCTCACAAGTTATACCATAATCACCACCGATAATTAGAATATAATTTGAGGAGTATTTTTTAATATTTGAAATGCATTTTTTTATAGATGTAGTGTTAAGTCCTGGATTAATATCCTCTAAAATAATTTTATTTTCAACAAACTTACATGATCCTCTGCCGGGTAGTGTTTTATTTTTATTTAAGTTTAATATAATTTCATTTAAAGGTATATTTAGAATTAAACCTGTCGCTATTGCAAAAAGAATGTTATGTACATAAAAATCAGTTAATGCAAAACAGGTTAATGTAATATCATTATTACAATGATGGAAATTAATTTCAGTATTTTTTATATCATAATTGATATAATTTGTATAAATATCTGATTTATTATCATTTAAACTAATAGTAGTTATTTCATTTTGTGTTATATCGGAATAATACATATCAAATGAAGTTTTATCACAAATCACATACTTTGAATTAAACACTGATTTTTTTTGCAATACTTGCTGTTTGAGTATTATGTGCTATTGGATAATTTTCAAGAATATTTGTTAAAATACCTATGTCTGTATTTGAAGTAACACCTAATGAAACTTCAAATATACAATAATCAATTTTATTTAATAAATTATACTCCTTTGCTTTATTAAGTGCAGTTATAATACTAGCGGGTGTAATGCTCAAAGAATCATCTAGAATAATACTTTCTTTGGGACTACTATATATTAAATTATGACTATTAAGAACAAGTATGTTTTTATTTCTTAAAACTTGTTTTATTAAATTTGTGGTAGTTGTTTTTCCTTTAACTCCTGTAACTTCAATTATTTTGGAATTCCAACCATATTTCATTTTATGCTTATTAAGTAAGTATCCAGTAAATTCATGATGTGTGTAATCACTATCAAATAATGAATTCATATGGATTGGGCTAATAATTGTAAACTCGGTTTGTTTATTATAAATATCTTGTTCTGATAAAAAAGTAACATGGTATTTTGATTCTAAATCTTTTTTTTCGTTATTATTAAGTTTATTATATGTATCATAGAAAAATAAGTTATTTTTAGTATATTTAGAATATTCTTTTAAAAGTATGAGACCACCATGATTTGCATCACTAATTAAAATATTTTGTTTCATGATTAAACACCTAAAAAAGAAAAAAGGATTTTTTTTATCCTACGATTAATTTATTGTTAACGGCATTATAGAAATTATTTTTAAATCTCACAAAATATGCTGCATTTTCTGATTTTTTAACAGTTATTTCATCTAAAAAATCAAATTCTTTGTTTAACATACCATCAAGAACTGCAACACCTTGTTTGTTTTCTTTCATAAATTTCACGGTTATAGTACTATTAGCAGGAACTATTTTTGGTCTAGTATTGAGTTTAAATGGGCATATGGGTATAATAATAGCTGCATCAACACGTGGATCAACAATTGGACCACCTGCTGACATAGCATAAGCTGTAGATCCACTAGGTGTTGAGATTATTAAGCCATCTGCACGAACTTCATCAACAAGTTCTTCATCAACTGAAATACGTAAATCTAACATTTTCGCTGGTTGACTAGTCATTATAACTAATTCATTTAAAACGGTGATTTGTTCATTATCAAAGAAAACATCTAATTGTAGGCGTTCTTCAATAAAGAAATCATAGTTTAGTAACTGGTCAAGACATTCAAAAATATCTTCTGGATCCACTTCAGTTAAAAAACCTACTGTACCCATATTGATGCTAAGTAGAGGTATCTTTTTTGGGGAAAGGATATGTTGTGCATGTAGTACAGTTCCATCTCCACCAACACATAATACGATATCTGAAGTCATATTATCAATAGAAACTTCATATTCTGAAAATTCATTAAGTTCTTTAACTAACATTGAATCAATTTCAATTTCAATATTATTTTCTAATAAATATTTGACAATACTTCTATCAAGTTCTACTGCCTCTTTTTTATCTGTACGTGAGACAATTCCTATTTTCATTTTATCACAACTTAATTTAATAATTTTATTAGATCTTCATGTATTTCTGGATTTGCTGCAGCTATAATTGATGTTGTTTCCATTAAATCAAGTTGGCTTTCTAATAGATTAGCATTAACATCAGTTACAATACCTTCATTTTCTTTAATAATTAATTGTGCTGCTGCAATATCAAATACTCTAACAGCACCAATATCTAAAAATACATCATAAGTTCCATCAGCAACATAACACATTTCGATTGCAATAGCACCCATTAGACGCATACGTCTAACAGAAGTGCATAATTTATCTAATTCACCTTCTTTTGCTCTGTAAACATAAGTACTCACTGTTGCTTCGGATACTTTAGGTATTGATGATATTGTCATTGCTTCACCATTTTTTGTAGAACCTTTGCCTTTAATTGAAATATATTCATCACCTGTTGGGAAATTTTTAATAAAACCAATTTCAACATCACCTAAAGTCACATGTTCTAGTTCTGTTTCATCGCTGATTTTAGCTATTGCTATTGATATTCCATAACAAGGAATATTTTTCAGAGCATTACTAGTACCATCAAGTGGATCCATAATTAGTACAGCTTCTGCTTTATTGTCACCAATTTTTATAGTTCCTATTTCTTCACTTATCAAAATTAGTGATTTTTCACAGTTTTCAATAACAGATATAGCAGCATCTTCAGCATATTCATCTATTTTATGGGTGGGAGTTCCATCTGCTCCTATTTTGGTTACATTATTTAATTCAGGATCATTTCTTGCTTTATTTATTGCTTTTTCCACTTCTTTTGAGATTTCCTGTGATAAATCTAACCAAAAATTTATCTCATTATCATTCATAATTACACTTCATTTTCTTAATTCTCAATGTTTAATTATATAGTTAATATTATTAGCTTATTTTTATTGTTAAGAATTAAATTATTTTTATAAAATGGGGGAGGGAAAGGTTAAGAGTTTCTTAACGCATCTAAATTAATGTCTAATATTTCAGATTCGGGTAATTTTAAGCCAAGAGCTTCATATAATACATCATCAACTGTTTTCATAGGTTTAAATGTAATTTCATTTTTTACTTCTTCTGGAACATCATCTAGATTTTTCATATTCTTTTCTGGAAGTAATATTGTTTTAATTCCTGATCGATGGGCTGCAATTACTTTTTCTTTTATTCCACCTACGGGCAGTACTTTACCTTGAAGTGATATTTCACCAGTCATAGCAATAGTTGAATCCACAGGTATGTTTGTTATTAAAGAGGCCATTGTAGTTACTAATGTTACTCCAGCAGATGGTCCATCTTTTGGAATAGCACCTTCGGGGAAGTGAATATGTATGTCTTTATTTTCAAAGTCAGTATCCTTAAGTAACGGACCAAATCTTGATTTTATTAAACTTTGAGCAATTTGTGCAGATTCTTTCATAACATCTCCTAGTTGTCCTGTAAGTTGTAATTTTTCTTCACCAGGTAACATGATTGCTTCTACATATAATATATCTCCTCCAATAGGAGTCCATGCTAGTCCAGTAACAACACCAGCAGGATTTTTCTCAGGAACCATATCATAGTGGGTGGTTTCATGTCCTAAAATATCATAAAGCATATCTTCTGTTACAACATAGGGTCTTTTAATATCATCCACTACTATTTTTTCTGTTGTTTTACGTGCTATAGCAGCAATTTGTCTTTTAAGACCTCTTACTCCAGCTTCTCTAGTATATTTTTCAATGATTGTATTTATTGCATCATCTGTTATTTCAAGGTCATCTGTTGTAAGTCCATGTTCTTCTAAAACTTCTCCTATTAGATGTTCTTTAGCAATGTGTTGTTTTTCAAGGTTAGTGTAGCTGTCTAATTCAATGATTTCTAATCTATCTCTTAATGGTCCTGGTATATCGTGTAAAGAGTTAGCAGTTCCAATAAAGAAAACATCTGATAAATCATAAGGTACTTCTAAGTAATGATCTGAAAATGTGCTATTTTGTTCAGGATCTAAAACTTCAAGAAGTGCACTAGTTGGATTGCCATTAATGGATGCTGTTGTTTTATCAATTTCATCTAATACAAATACTGGATTTGTTTTACCTGCTTTTTTCATTCCAGTTATAATTCGACCGGGTAGTGCTCCTAGGTATGTTCTACGATGTCCTCTTATTTCAGATTCGTCTTTGACTCCTCCTAAACTTGCTCTGATATATGGTCTATCTAGTGCTGTAGCAATACTTCTTCCAAGACTTGTTTTTCCAGTTCCTGGTGGACCTACAAATAAAAGGATTGAGCCTTGTTTTTCATTTTTCATTTTAAGTACTGTTAAATGTTGAATTATTCTTTCTTTTACTTTTTTAAGTCCATAATGATCTAAATCTAGTTGTTCTTTAGCTTTTATTATGTCTATATCTTGTTTATCTTCTTTATGCCATGGTAATTGGAGTATTGTGTCCAGGTAGTTTCGAATAATGTTTTCTTCGGAGTTATTTTGTCCTTGTCTTTCAAGTTTATTAACTTCTTCTAGTGCGACTTTTTCTACTTCTTCAGGTAGATTTGCTTCTTTGATTCGTTCTCTGTATGTTTTTTTGGATTCATTGTTTTCTGTCATGTTCAGTTCTTCTTGAATCATTTTCATTTGTTCTCGAAGAAGAGTTTGTTTGTGTGATTCACTCATATTTTTATTGAGTTTTTTGGCTATTTCCATTTGTATAATCATTGCTTCTTTTTGTTCTAATAATAGTTGTGTTACTTGTAATGCTCTTAGTTTTGATGAGTTTAACTCAAGTAATTCTTGTTTTCTTTTAATGGGTACTCGAAGGTATGGGAATACTTCTGCAATTTTTTCTTGGAGGTCTGTTTTTTCAATTATTGGTTGAGAATATACTTCTGAGTTAGGAATTAAATTGGATATAGTTTGAATAGCTTCATTAATTTCTTTATTTATTTTTTCAGATTCTTCTGGTGTTATGTTATTTTCTTCATGAATAATTTCATATTGTGCATTGTAGAAACCATCAGTTTCTATGACTTTATTAACAGTTATTTTATCTTTTACTTTTAATTCAAGCATGTATTGTTCTGGTTCTTCATCTAAACTTTTGACTTCTAATATAACACCAATGTCATAGAATTCTACTTCATTTCCTTCATCTTTTGCAGGAATTTTTTTTGGTGTTAATATAATTCCTTGATTTTCTTCATTCACATTTTTTAGCATATTTTCAGTATGAAATTTATCTAAGGGAATAGTAATGTCTGTGTGGGGTAGGAGGATTGTGTTAGGTATTAATAATATGGGTAATTCATTTTTATTTTCTTTAACATCTAATGTATTTTCCATGTTTGCTGTTATATCGGATATTATTAAACCTTTTTCTCTTAAGTTTTGTGTGAATGATAGTGTTTTGTTATCATTTTCAGATGTCATGTTTTATACTCCTTATTTTATGTGATGTGATTTTAATTAATTTGATTATTTTAATATGTTATGGAATAATGTATCAATACATTTTTTTCTTTTTTTAATTGTTCTTGTATTGATTTTATAATAGATATTATTGCCTTTTTTATCACATTTAACAATTTTTTCTTTTTTTAATAATTTTAAATGTTGTGAAGCAGCAGGTTGAGTTATGTTTATTTTTTCTGCAATTTCATTTACTGTTACTTCTTGGTTATTTTTGGCAAGTATTTGTATTATCTTTAAACGATTTTGATTACTAAGAAGTTTGAATGTTTTTTCTATTTCTTCATCAGTTTTCTGTTCATCTATTTTTTCCATAACTTAAGTATATAAGAATATTCTTATATACTTTTTTAATTTTTTTATAACTAAATGTTACTAAAGTAAAATAACCCATATTTTATTTAAAAGATTATTTAAAAATATAATAACATTAAATTTCATGGGAGAATTAATATAATGAAAATATCTTTAACTAAAGGAAAAGCTGAAGGACCTACAAAATTAAATGCTTTTGATAATGCATTACTTGATGCTGATATAGGTAATGTTAACTTAATTCCTGTTTCAAGTATGTTACCACCTAATACTGAAATAATACCAATGCCTGAATTAAAACCAGGGGAGATGACAAATTGTGTATTATCTAGACAATATTCTGATAATCAGGGGGATGAAATAGCTGCAGTAATAGCTTATGCTCAAGCAGAAGAAATGGGTTGTGTAATAGAAACATCTGGGATAAATAAATCAGTTAAGGATTTAGAAGAAGAAGCAAAATTCATGGCAGAATATATGATTGAAAAAAGAGGACTAGAAATTTTGGATTATAAAGCAGTAATTCAAACACATACTGTTGTAGATAAGGCCTGTGTTGTAGCTGCATTAATTTATCATGATCCTATAAGACATTAATATTTGTTTTAAAAAAATAAGATGAGAAATATTTATTTATTAAGTATTTCTTTTAATATTTCAATAAATTTTTCATTTTTAGGATGAGTTTCAATACTAATTCTGATATAGTATTCATCAAGACCGTAGAAACTGGTACAATCTCTTACGATAACTCCTTTTTCCATAAGTTTTGTAGCTAATTCTTTTGCAGTAAATCCAGTTTTTCTAATATCAATTAATAAATAATTGGATTTTGATTTATAGATGTGTAAATTTTCTATAGCATTTACACTTTCGTATAAATATTCTCTCTCAGCAATACCTTTGGTTGTAGATTCTTCAATGTATTGTTTATCATCAAGTGTTGCAATAACTGCTTTTTGAGAAGGAACAGTTACACTAAATACTGGTTTTATTCTAGATATTTTTTCAAGTAAATCTGGATTAGATAATCCATAGCCTACTCTAAGACCTGCAAGTCCCATTACTTTTGAAAATGTTCTTATAATAAGTACATTATCATATTTATCTAATAAATTCACATTATTAACTTCTGCAAATTCCCAGTATGCTTCATCAATAACAACAAGAGCATCTGTTGCTTCAATGATTTTGATTAAATCGTCTTGGGGTATTAATCCACCAGTAGGGTTGTTTGGTGTACAAAGAAATATTACTTTTGTTTTATCAGTTATATTATTAAGTACGGAATCAACATCTAATTTATTTTCTTTAACATTCCATTTTGCATATACTGCTTTTGCTTGGTATTGTTTGAATGTAAATGAATAGTACATGTATGTTGGTGGATGTACAATAAATTCATCTCCGGGATCAATTAATGTTTTAGCTATAATATCTAAAAGTTCATCAGCCCCATCCCCCGTAACAAGTACTTGGTCTTTTCTAACACCAGCATAGTCTGCAATTTTTTCTTTAAGATATTCATGATTTGATTCAGGATATCTGTTCATTTCACTTATTGCATTTGTTATTGCATCTTTAACTCCTGGAGCACAACCCCATGGATTTTCGTTTGATCCAAGTTTTATGATTTCTTCTTCAGGCACTCCAAATTCTTCAGAAATTTCTTTTTTAGATCTACCTGGGATGTATGTGTCAAATTCATCGATTATTGCTCTTGTTTTAACCATATAATCACTTAATATTCTTATTATTCATTAAATGCAAGATTTACATATTCTTCAGCATTTTCTAAGTTTCCTTTAATTTCTTCTTCAGTTAATTGTCTTACTGCTTTTGCTGGTGAACCTATGATTAATGATCCTTCAGGGAATGTTTTGTTTTCAGTTACAAGTGCTCCTGCTCCAACAAGACAATTTTTTGTAATGTGTGCCCCATTTAGAATTATAGCACCCATTCCTATGAGTGCATTGTCATCAATGGTACATCCATGTATGATGGAACCATGTCCTATGGATACATTTTTACCAATTTTTACAGGATGGTCTTTACTAACATGCACTACACAATTATCTTGGACATTTGAATTTTCATCAATGTCTATTGGTTCTAAATCTCCTCTAATAACTGCATTGTACCAAATGGATACATTATTTTTTAAAGTCACATCTCCTACTAGTTTTGCGCCTTCATATATTTTAGTTTTTTCAGTCATAAATATCACTTTTTCATAAATTTAGTTTAATTTTTTTGGGATTTTTTATTAAAAATTTTATTTATAATTAATTTGATTATTTTTTTTATTTATTACTTTGATTAATTTTTATTATGTTTTCGTAGTTTTAATATTTTTTTATATAATATATTTTTGTAGTATACGAACTATATTTAAAAAAATATTTATTATAATTGAGATATAATATATTTACTTAAAAAAACACACATGATTAATATGAATATACAACCAACTTATTCTTCATTAGATTTTCCTGGAAAAATGGCATTAGTGCTTTTTACGCCTGGTTGTGACCTTAGATGTAAATATTGTCATAATCCACAATTATTAAAGAATGAAACACTAACTAAATGGGATATAGAAGAAATTGAAGAAGAAGTAGAGAAAAATATTGATTTTATTGATGGAATTGTTCTCAGTGGTGGTGAACCGTTATTGCATTTGGATGTTATTAAAAATTTTATTAAACAGGCTAAAAATAATAATTTGTTAGTTAAGTTAGATACGAACGGTTTACATCCTGACGAAATTATTAAAATAATTAATGATCTCGATTATGTAGCAATGGATATCAAAGCACCCTTAGATAAATATTATAAAATCACTGATATTTATCCAAGCAATGTTAAAGAAACTATTAATAAAACAATAGATATTATATTAGAACATGAAGTATTTCTAGAATGTAGGACAACATATGTTCCAAAATTATTAGAACCTCAAGATATTGAAAATTTAACTAAAGAAATTAGATGTAATATGTATACATTACAACAATTTAGAAATAGAGTTACATATGATTCAAGATTAGCAGATTATGCTGAACCAAATCCAAATGATTTAGTAAATATATTAAATAATTTAGATACAAATATTCCTGAAATACATTTAAAATCTAATCAATTTGGAAATCAAATTATTAAAAAAGGGTAAAGAAAATGCCAATATTATTATTAGGAAACAAAGATATTGATTTGATTAGTGGTAAAAGAAATATCACAATAAGGCGTTTATGGAAACAACCATTATACAGGGGAGACCGTTTATATTGTTATTGGAATATTCTTTCAAAAGAAAGGGAGAAATTATTTGAAGCTGAAGTAACTCATGTGGATATTATAACATTTGAGCAAATAAAAAATAATTCAGAACTAGCCATAAAATTAGGATATAAAAATTCAAAAGAATTAGAAAAAGATCTTAAAAAAACATATCCTAACAATACAAAAGCTAAAGATAAATTCCAAGTATTTGAATTTCATAAACTACATGTAAGTCAATGGGAAGGCTCTGCTATTAATCAGAAAAATATCATCATAAAGAAAGCAGATGCACTATTTGAAATGGGAAATTATCATGAATCATCTGTATGTTATAAAGTAGCCCTTGAATATGATGAAAATGATATAAATCTCTTAAACAGGATAGGTGATAATTTATCACGTTTAGGTCAATTTGGTGATGCAATAAAACACTATAAAAAAGCTATAAAATTAGACCCTAATAATGAATACTTATATAATAACATAGCTATAGCTTACTTAAATAAACATGAACCAGATAAAGCACTTAAAATGAGTACTGAAGCTCTTAGAATTAATCCAAAGAATACAACAGTACTTTACTGGAGAGGTCTGATTTATGAAATGCTCACAGATTTTGAAAAAGCATTACAATACTTTGACTGTATATTGGAAATAGATGATAATGATCCTGATGTTTGGAATGAAAGAGGTACAGTTTTAAACATGCTTGGAAAAAGTGAAGAAGCATTACTATCTTATGATAAGTCAATAGAATTATGTTTAGATAATGAAGATGATTCAAATACATGGGCAAGTAAAGGAAATACATTATTGGGTTTGCAAAGATATAGTGAAGCAATAGAATGTTATGATAATGCACTAAAAATTGATGTAAATAATCCTATAATATTAAACAATAAAGGAGTAGCTTACATGGAATTAGATGACTTCAAAAGTGCAATAGATTGTTTTACTAAAGTTTTAGTAATGTATCCTGATAATCCTGATGCACAAGTACTTCAAGAAGTTTGTCTTGAAAACCTATAATTAATCTCCATTTATTCTACTTCTATTAATGAATTTTAATGTTTATTTCTTGTTTTAACTAATTTTGGAATATGTCCAGTTTTACCAAGAGTATCTCCTTTTATAACAAGTACACCCTCAAAATACTCAGAATACTCTTCAGCTTTTTCTAATGAATTATTGATAATCTCTTCATCACTATCACCATTACCATAATTACCAATACATGTAGCAAGACTATCAGCAACACTACTTTGATTACTAAAAACAATAGTAGCATCAGTTAAACCAAAACTCTTAGAAGGACCAGCACATGATGATGTACAAATACCATAGCCTTTAGGTTTAGGTTTTATTTTTAAACCAATTTCATATGAAAACACACTTTCACCAGCATATATTCCAAGAATTACTTTTCGTTCTGTTTTTAAAGCAATATCACCACCATTTTCAATAATAGAAAACTTAGATCCTCTTTTTATAAATTCTTCAAGACATACTTCACTAACACTTCCAGCAACTGAAGACATAGGACCAGTATCTGATATTTTTCCAGCATAAGTCATATGTTCTAATATTTTTTCTTTATGAATAAGGGGTATTGGTTTATATTTTATAAAATCAGGATTAATTCTAATTTCATCGGTAATTATCTGTCTTTGTTTTTCAATAAATGGGATAATATTATAATCCAAATCGCTTTTTAAAGAAATATGTGTTGAATCAACATTAATGTCTTTGGAATAAAGTTTAGTTTTCATGAGATTTTTCCTTTTAGTAATTATTAATTCATTATTTTTATGACTCTATATAAAATTATATTATTTATTATCAACAAATATATTTAACATATTTAAAAAAACGGAGGCATTTTAAAATGATGCCAAAACCAAAACAACATAATATAGAGAATAACTCTAATTTCAGGGATAATGTGTCTGAACAAACTTTACTTGAAGTTAAACCAAGTATGATTTTACACATAGACAATTTTATATTTAAAATAGTTGTATTATTCTTGTTAGTATTTTTCTTCACACCAATACTCGCAATCTTCTCTAATCTACAAATTCAATTACTAACATCATTCCAATTAAACTTTACAAATATGACTTTTGTAGTGGAATTAATTCTCATATTTTGTATAATATTAGTACTTCTTAGAATATTATTGGATGTACTTGACTGGAATTCTACACTTTATACACTAACAGAATCACGTATAATAATTAAGAGGGGAATTTTTCGTAAAGAAAAAATTATGATGTCTTATGGGAAAATACAGGATATAGAAGTTTCTCAAACTATATTAGAACGATTATTAAATGCAGGTGATGTTATAATATATGGTGGTCATGAACATCCTGAAACAATATTAGATAATATACCTGATCCTAAAAATGTAGAGGAAATAATATTCAATCGTTTAAATGGAAATTCTAATCATAATCATAATCAACAAAATTATAATCAACAATATATGCCACCTCAACGTAATTATGATGATTATGAGGAATATACAGGAAATCAACAGAGGACTAATAAAAATAAAAATGTACATTACTTTAATAATGAAGATTATCTTGAAGATGAATATAATCAAAGTTCATATGAGCAATCTAATTATGAAGGTTACAAGAATAAATGGCAAAAAAATAAGAATACTCATAAAAAATCTAAAATGAATGATGATGAAATTGTAAGAAAACATCAAGAAATGTTTAGAAATCATAGAAAATAATCTTATTTTTTTATCTTTTTTCAAATATCTTAATTTATTAGAAGATATTTTTTTTATTAATTGTTTATACTTATAAAAAATAAATTGGATGGGAATATGAAAAAATATGATATAATTGTAGTTGGAGCAGGACCTATAGGCTCTACTTATGCCTATAAAATGGCTAAATTAGGCTATGATGTTGGTCTTTTTGACATGAAAAATAGGATAGGTCAACCATTACAATGTGCAGGTATCGTTTCAACAAATATAAATGATACAAAAAATTTACCAAAGGAATTCATAGATAACCAAGTAAAAGGTGCTAACTTAATATCACCTGATAGTACAAGTATTACTGTTGAAAAAGAAGATACAGTAGCATATGTATTAGATAGGGTTATGTATGATAAATATTTGTTTGAAAGAGCAGTTGATGCTGGAGTAGATGCTCATCTAGGTGAACGTGTTTTCGATGTTGACATAAACAATACAAGTATCAAAACAGATAGGGAGTATTCATCTAGACTTATCACAGTATCCTGTGGACCTAACTCATCAACATCTAAAAAAATGAATCCTAATTTAACTGATGAATCATTTATGGGAATACAATATACAGTAAAAACAGAACTAACATCTACTGATTATGTGGATGTTAATGTAAATTCTTCAATATTACCTGGATTTGTATGGAAAATTCCAGTATCTCCAACAGAACAAAGAATAGGTTTATTTACACAGCAATCATATAACAATGCAAATCAAATATTGATGAGTATGATTGATTCTAAAAGTATTATTTCCCAGAAACATTATGGATCCATACCTAAATATAATTTCAAGAAGAATATTGTTGAAAATAACACTATTTTATTAGGTGATTCTGCAAGTCAAGTAAAACCAACAACAGGTGGAGGATTAATAGCTGGATTTAATTGTGTTGATATAGCAGTAAATAATTCAAATAAAATGCTTGAAGAAGAAAATAATAAATATCTTGAAAATTATCAAAAAGAATATCATAAAAAATATGGTAATGAATTTAGAGCACAACAGAATGTGCAAAGTATCATACAGGACATGACTGAAGATGATTTTAATTACATGTTTAAACAATTAAAAGAAAATCATGTTGATGAAATAATTTCAGAATATGGTGATATGGATAATCAAACACCTTTATTAAAACAATTAGTAAAAACAGGAATAATATTTAAATTATTACCGAAAATAGGCCTAAGGAGGCTGAAAAATATATGGAAATCACAGTAATTTTATCACAAGAAAATGAAACATTACCTAAAGCAGAATTATTAGCAAGATTAAAAACTTTGGATATTGATTATAAAATACTAAATGAATATCCCGGAGTTGTAGAATTAGATGTTGATACAACATTAGATAATATTCTAGAATTAGGTAATCACTTAGCATATACTCATGAAATTCTATCAAATATTCAAGAAACAACACCCGATAATCTTCAAAAATCAATTGAATCAATTAACTGGAAAGAATATGTTAAAGATTCATTCAAAGTTCGTGTTAAAAGAATGGGTAATGGTGATGTGGACAAAGATGGTATTGAACGTAATATTGGTGGATACATTAAACAAGAATCACAAATGCCTGTTTCATTAGATAATGCTGTTCATACAATAAAACTTGTATACACAGACCCAATTCTTGAAACTAATGAATATAAAGAATCATCTGTTGTAGGATATAATAAAATAATTATTTCCGAACTAATACTCGAACAAAATAAGAAACATTTCTTTGATAACAAACCCCATAAACGACCATATTTCCATCCGGGATCTATGAGTCCTAAACTAGCATTATGTATGGTAAATCTTGCACATGTTCATGAAAATGACCTAGTTTTAGATCCTTTCTGTGGAACTGGTGGAATTCTCATAGAAGCAGGTGAATTAAATACAAAATTAATTGGTTCAGACATTGAAAAACACATGTATGAAGGAACAAAACTTAATCTTGCTCATGAAGGATTTAAAGACTTTGAAATAATGTGGGAAGATGTAAGAAAATTAGAATTAACTGAAAAAGTAGATGCTGTGGCTATGGATCCACCCTATGGTATATCAACCACACTTGGTGGAGATGATACAAAAGAATTGTATCATGAAGCACTAATAGCAATATCCACCTATCTTAAGGATGATGGATATATATGTATGGCAAGTCCACACTATATAGATTTATATGAAGTAATTGAAAACACACCACTTAAAATAGATGAACAACATGCAATACGTATGCATAAAAGTTTAACCCGTATAATAACTGTTTTAAGTAAAAAATAGGTGATCCTAATGCTAAATGATTTAAAAATACTAGATACAACATTAAGAGATGGAGAACAAACCCCGGGGGTGTTAATAACATCTAATGAAAAACTAAAAATTGCATTAAAACTAGATGAACTAGGAGTAGATGTAATAGAAGCAGGTTCTGCAATAACATCCAAAGATGAACAAAAAAGTATCAAAGCAATAACTGAAAATAATTTATCTGCAGAAATATGTAGTTTTGCAAGACCAGTTAAAGTAGATATTGATACAGCACTTGCTTGTGATGTAGATAGTATTCATTTAGTAATTCCTTCATCTGATTTACATATCCAATATAAATTACGAAAAACTAGAGAACAAGTTGAAGAAATGGCAGTAAAAGCTACTGAATATGCTAAAAGTCATGGTTTAATAGTAGAATTATCAACAGAAGATGCAACAAGAACAGAAGTTAGTGATCTTAAACATTTATATAACTTGTGTATTGATGCAGGTGCTGATAGATTATGTGCATGTGATACAATAGGATTGTTAACTCCTGAAAAATCATATGACTTCTATAAAGAATTATCTCAACTATCAAGACCATTAAGTGTGCATTGTCATAATGATTTTGGATTAGCAGTAGCAAACACTTTAGCTGCATTAAATGGTGGAGCAACAGAAGCACATGTAACAATAAATGGACTTGGTGAAAGAGCAGGAAATGCTTCTTGTGAAGAACTAGTAATGGCTATAGAATCATTATATGGTATAGATACTAGGATAAATACAGAATTATTCTATGAAACATCACAACTAGTAGAGCGAATATCGGGAGTAGTTTTACAATCAAACAAGGCAATAGTTGGAAGTAATGCTTTTGCACATGAATCTGGAATACATGCTGATGGAGTATTAAAAAAATCAGAAACATATGAACCAATAAATCCTGAAAAAGTAGGTCATAGGAGAAGATTTATACTAGGAAAACATGTTGGAAAACACGTAATTCATGAAAAAATAAAAGAAACGAACACAGATGTTACTGATGAAGAATTAGATAGAATTTTTGCAAGTGTAAAATCGTTATCTGATATGGGGAAAACAGTAACTGATGTTGATTTACAAGCAATAACTGATGAAGTATTAAGTATTAATCCTGAAGATTCATTGATTCTAGAAGAATATACAACAGTATCTGGAAATAAAATAACACCAACAGCATCTGTAAAAGTAAATATAAATAATAAAGAAAAAATAGAAGCTGGGGTGGGAGTAGGTCCAGTTGATGCAGCAATAGAAGCAATAAGAAAAAGTATAGTGGATACTGCGGATATTACACTTGAAGAATACCATGTAGATGCAGTGACAGGTGGAACTGATGCATTGATTGATGTACTTGTAAAACTTAAATATGGTGATAAAGTAATTACTTCACGAAGTACAAAACCTGATGTAATTTTAGCAAGTGTAGAAGCATATCTTAAAGGAATAAATAAAATATTATCTGATGAAAAAAGAAGATGAAACAAATGACTGACTTACAAAAAAAATTCTTGGATGATTATAGTATAATTGTACATTCCTATCAGGATAATCATATTAGTAATATTCCTGATTTTCTAAAAAAAGTGGATAAAATCACAGATTTAAAAGAAGATTCCATAATTCAACTATTGGACACAGATTATATTTGTGGGGAAGATCATTTAAATCAGGGAATATCACAAGCATTCAAAGCATTTAATGAAAAACAGAATTTTGCAAAAGATAAAGGATTAGAAATAGGCGTTAGATTATCTGCTCAAAAACAGATAAGTGAAGCATTGAAAATTCTAGGAATCAAAAAAGAAGGAAATATCACAGTATTGTATATTAATACTAGTGATGAACAAGTAAATGAGATGGAAAGCTTATTAAATACTAGAAATGATGAATTACTAGAACAATATGATTCTAGTAAAATAATCAGAACATATGATTTAATTGATGATGAAAATATTATAGATAATTTGAATGAAAAAATAGCTTTATTATCTATTAAAGCATAACTTTTTCACTCTTTTTTTTATTCATTAATTGCTACAATGATAATATCATTTAATTTATCTAAGTTTTCAATAGTTAGTGAAGTTATATCTAAATTTTTTAATTCAATACACACACAAGGTCTTTTAAGTCTATTATAATTAGGTCCTGTGGTTATAATACTTTTATTATTACTTATTTCTAGTTTTTCTCTAATTTTAAATGATAATTGTTTTGCCTTACTTTTACTTTCTTCAGATATGATTATATTAATACCATGACCATCTTTATGAATAATATCATGTATTTTATCTGATTCTAGTTCTTCAATTAATTTATTTTTAAGATATGCTGTTGCTTTTATTGTTTTTTCTAGATTTATCTTAGCATAGGGTATTTCTTCTATAATTCCAGCACATGTAATATTATCTGCTTTAAATGTTTTTAAAAGATGATTGTTGAATTTTATTTTCTGAGTGATATTATTTATAAATCCACCATTTTCAACATTTACTATTTTTGGACTTCCTGTGGATGATACTTGAATATCAGCATATGCAGTATTTGATAAGTAGTCATCTCCAATAGAACCAGAAATATCTACTATAAGTATTACATCATGTAGATTACATAGTTCAGAAATTTCTTTTAAGGGTTGCTCTTTAGTATAACCAACAAGACTTGTAATATAGAGGGAACCTACATCATTTTCATTAAAATAATTACTCAATTCTTTTAAATTTATCAAACCATCTTCAGTAGTAATTTCATGAGTTTCCTTGTTTAATATTTTTGCAGACCGTTGTAATCCATTCCATCCACCTTCATCAGGTATAACTATAGGTTCAGGTAATGCTTCAACTACTGTAAATATTGCACTATTAGCACTATTTAGTATATGTATTTCCTTTGATGGTAATAATTCTTTTATAGTATCAATAGCTTCAGTATAATAATTCTTCTTTGAATCAATAGCTTTTTTCATAGCATTACGTGTATGTTTGGATATTTTTTTATATTCTAGCTTTAACATTTTAATTCCTTCTTAAAAAAATTGGTCCAATGTGGTTTGTCTTTCTTTCAAAACTTCATCAAGTAAATCACTTGCTTTTCTAAAATCATCCACAGTTAATTTTAATTTTGTTTCAATATAATTTAGTGATTGTTTCATTGTTTCAAATTCTTTTGGTTTTGATGTCATTGCATGTCTAACATTTTCTCGAACATTAAACACTCCTAGTGGTATATAATCCTCATTTGCTTCTCTAAATATAATACATCCTGCCTGTTTCTTTTCTTTTTCTAATTGTTCAAGAACAGCCATTTTTGATGTATAGTAACATCCACCTACACGAGAATACTCTTTTTTACCCTTGTTATGTTCATAATCTGTGAATATTAAGTTTCTTCCTTTAACACCTAAAAATGCTTCCATCCATTCAAATTGCCATGGTGTTGGTATTTCAAGTATTGCATAATAATTATTAAGACTAGTATATTCATATACTCGGTATGTGTCAATTTGAGGATAATATTTAACATTTTCAAGTAATTTGTCTGCAATGATTGTATCTACTGCTGTTATTGACCATCTTGTAGGAACTAATTTTCTATTATCTTTTTCACCCATAGTTCCTACTGAAAATGCTTTTTGTATTTGTGTAAATGGGATTTCTTTTTTATGTAGTATTTCGACTGCATCTGCTGCTTTAAGATCTGTGTCATAATATGCTTTTTCTAGTTGATGTTCCCATTTGAAGTTATCAATATCAAATTTTTTAAGTTCTGCACTTGGTCCGTGCGGTGCATTTTCTGCACTAAATGTCATACCTCTTGGTTTTTTATTAAATTCTGCTTCACTTGTAACTGATGTTTTAGCCATAGTTATTTCTTGTAGTTTTTCAACATAGTTATTTTCAAGGTCTGTTATACCAATGGTCTGTTTTCCTCTAACTAAGTTTAGTCTGTAACCTATAATTTCTTCTTGACTAGTATTATTATTAATCCAAAGTTCCGGTTTGTCCATGATACTTGAATCTTCATAAGCTGTTGTAAGTAAGGGTCCTGCAAAAACTTTAGGATAATTATAAGTACCTATAAATACTGAAGGTGGTGTTGTCCCATCAAGTTCTTTATCTACTTTAGTTGATTTCATGTTATATAGTTGTTTTGTAAGCTTTTTTAAGTATTGGTACTTACTATCAATCATTATAGGTTACCTCCCTTTTATTTTTCCATATTATATTTTATAATTATTATATTATAATTTTTTGATATAATTAGTTAATCATGTTTTTATTTTAATAAAAAGGAGACAAGTTTATAAATAATTTTTTTTTAATAATCTTTAGAATATTTAATTTAGTTTCTTAATTAAAATATAAATTAATTATTTTTAGAATCATGTTTTTATAAAAAAAGTATAAGTTTACAAGAAAGAAAATATATTTTTGTTTAACTCTTAGGATGATTGAGTTTATTTTCTTTTTTGTTTTTCTTTTCAAGTTATATTATGTTTTTAATAAGGAGTGGTGAGTTTTTTTTAAACATTTTTATAATATAGGTGATTTAAATTTCTTTTTTTAAACTATCTTGTGTAGGATGAATAGTTTTTATAAAAGTCTTTTAATAAAATGTTTATAGTCTTTCATGTTTAACTCAGTTTGTTGACTAGAATTTTATATTTCCAATTTTTTAGGAATACCTAAATTCTTAGTCAATTTAATATATGCTTTCTTGAGTATATAAATGTTTTGGTATACCTAAAAATTTATGGTATTTTTTATATTAATATAATATCTTTAAAATAAAAATAATAAAAAAATAATGGTTTAATTAAATAATTGTAAGTATATAATATATGAATTGTTGAGCAGTACGACCTGAAGGTCCACCATGGTTCATTAACCATTTATTAGCTTCATTTATTAATTCATCATCAGATAATGTTATTTCAGGATATTTTCTAGCTAATGTTGTTACAATATTGAAATATTCTTTAATAGTAGGTTTATAATATCCAATAGAAATTCCAAAACGATCTACAAGTGATAATTTCTCACGAATAGTATCTGAATGATACATTTCCTCATCAGATGATGTGTTAACACGTTCATTCCATGTTTCCTTAATTAAATGACGTCTATTTGATGTAGCATAAATAAGAACATTACTTGGATTAGTTTCAATTCCACCTTCAATTAAAGCTTTTAAATATTTATATGAACTTTCAGATTCTTCAAATGAAAGATCATCCATGTATATTATAAAATGGTAATTTCTATTTTTTATTTCCGAAATTACTCTTGATAAATATTTAGCTTCATGTTTATAGAGTTCAATCATTCTAAGTCCTTGATCATAGAATTGATTTAAAATAGCTTTAATGCTAGTAGATTTTCCAGTTCCAGCATCACCATATAATAATACATTATTTGCTTTCTTTCCTTGAACAAATGCTTCAGTATTTTTAATTAATTTATCTTTTTGATTTTCATAACCAACAAGATCATCTAGAACAACATCATCAAGGGATGTTATTGGAATTATAAATTCTTGTGAATCATCATCAGATAATCTAAATGCTCGGTTCAAACCAAATTTTCCAACACCATACTTTTCATAAAACTCAGTAACAATTAAAAAAATCTCATTTTCATCTTTAGATTCTTCTATTAACTTACTAAGTTCTTGTACTTTCAGACTAACATCTTTATTAAATAACTGTTCTTTTTTAATTATAGCATGATAGTTCTGAATAGTTGTAAAACAATTAATATCTAACTCTTTTTCTATTTTAGTAAAATCATAATCAAATAATTGTTTTATTATTTTAAAATCATTTTTAGCAAATTCATTCACAGATCCGGTATTAGCACCAATTTTTTCTGAAACTAATGTAAATGGATTTTCCGTCATAGTTATTAAAAATGAAATGTAATTATGCCATAAATTTTCATTAAATCCATAACTTGTTGCAAGAGATAATAATTTATTTATTTGAATGTAAATTTCTTCAATAAGTTCTTCTTTATTGTAATTATCCAAATCATATTTTTTAAAAATGTCTGCTAATTCAAATAAGATATTATTTTCATTATTTTGTCTATATATTATTAATTTTGATGTCAAATGATGCATAAAATCAAGTCCTTTTGTCAGATATTTTATTTGTCTAAGAAAATAATTTAAAAAAAGTAATGATGAGAATAAATAAGTTATTTATTCAAATTCAATTGTAGCTGGTGGTTTATTACTTAAAGATAGTGAAACGTGGGTTATTTCAGGTACGTTAGCTGTAATTTCCTGTGAAACTTTATGTAAAAATGGCCATGGTATGTCTGGTATGTTTGCTGTCATAGCATCAAATGATTGAACCATTCTTATAACAACAAGGTATCCGAAATCTCTTTGATCTCCTTTAACTCCTGTTACTTTACTGTTAGTTAAAACAACAAAGTATTGCCATAAATCTTTGTCAAGTCCTTCTTTTTCAACATTTTCTGTTAATATTGCATTAGCTTCTCTACAAATTTCAAGTTTTTCTTTAGTGATGTCACCTAAAACTCTCACAGCTAATCCAGGTCCTGGGAATGGTTGTCTATGAACTATTTTATCAGATAAATTAAGAGCTGAACCTACTTCTCTAACTTCATCTTTGTATAATTCACGTAAAGGTTCTATAATTTTAAGTACTAAACCTTCAGGTAATGTAAGGTTATGGTGTGACTTAATATTTCCTTCACTTTCAATCCAATCTGGTGCAATAGTTCCTTGTAAAAGATATGTAGCTCCTGATTTTTTGGCTTCTCTTTCAAAAACTTCTATAAATTTATGACCAATAATTTCACGTTTTTTCTCAGGATCTGTTTCACCTTTTAATGCTTCAATAAATTCATCTTGAGCATCAACTAGTTTAAAGTTTAATCTGTCTTTAAATGTTTCTTCAACTTCTTGGGCTTCATTTTTTCTAAGTAATCCATGATCTACAAAAATTGCTTCTAGTTGGTCACCTATAGCTTCTGAAGCTAAAACAGAAGCAACTGAACTATCCACTCCTCCAGATAAAGCTATAATTACTTTTTCATCTTTAACTTCTTCTTTTATTTTTTCAATTGATTCTTTAATAAATTTCTCTGTATCCATCATCATTTTAATTCACACAACTTTACAAATCTAATTCCCTGTCACATATTTTATTGAAATTTTCAAATATTTCTCCACCACGGGGGGTATGCTGTACTTCTGGGTGGAATTGAATACCATATATTGGTTTAGCAATATGTTTCATAGCTTCTATATCACATTTATCTGAAGTAGCAACTATTTCAAATTCTTCAGGTAAAGTAACTACTTCATCTTTATGTGAAGCCCATACTTTGAGAGAATCATCAATACCTTCAAATAATCCACATTCTTTTATGATATTGATGTCTATTTGAGCATAGCTTTCAATTTCTGCAGATTTTATTTTACCTCCAAAAACATCGGCAATTGCCTGATGGCCTAAACAAATTCCTAAAATAGGTATGTTCATTTTAGTAATAAATTCTTTACAATTACCTATACGTTCAATAGATGGTCCTCCTCCTAATATAATTCCTTTTGGATTCATATTTTCAAGTTCTTCTAGACTTATTGTGTTAGGTACAAGTTTATTTTCTATACCTAAATATGTTAAAGTTCTAGATATTCTATGATTATACTGTCCTAAATTATTAATAACAACAATGCTCATGATAAATTCCCATATTACTTTAAAATAAGTTATAACAATTTCTAATTTTTAGTATACTATAAATTTGTTATATATTACTTTTATCTATATATTATATATGATAATGGGGTAATATATTTTTAATGTAAATTATTGTAATTATTTCAAGATAAGAATGGGGTCTTCGCCAAAATTCAAAAATTGATTTTTAATAATGTCTATTCGGGCTTCAATTGTAAAATAAATAAAAGTTCATATGCAAAAAATTTATTTTTGGTGGACATTCAATTATTTAAAAAAAAGGTGAAAAAATGGATGATATTAATTTATTCTCAGAAAATGTTATTTATGAAGTATTAATAACAACATTTGAATGTGGTATTTTTCATACAAAGCCATTTGGGATGAAAATTAATGATAATAAAATAATTTTAAATTTATTTCCAAATAAAACATTATACAATTTAAAACAAAATCCTAATTTCATAATTCAGATAAATCAGAATCCTTTAATTTATGTAAAATCAGCTACAAATCAATTACATTATGAAGATTATGTTAATAATAATATATTAAAAGATACAAGTCATGTTCTAATTGCAAGGGTATTATTTATGGATGAAATAGAAATTAAAGATAGTTATGGGAAAAATGTACTAACTGAAATAATTGCAGAACCATTAGAACTTAAAAAATTAAAAAATACAATTCCTTTGATTAATAGGGCCACTAATATAATAATTGATTTATTGGTGGATTATAGTAGATTTTATTATATGACTAGTTCTGAAAAAGAGAAGTTTTGTGAAAAATTAGTGGATTGTGAACGAATTATAAAAAAAACAGGAACGGAAAATCATTTGGAATCTTTAATGATTCTAAAAAATGAAATAAAATTGGAATAAATTAATCTTCATGTTTTATAATATCAATAAATTTATTCTCATTAACATCAAATAGTCCTTTATTTGTTATTTTAAGGGATGGTACAACAGGTAATGCCATGAAGGATAATGTTGTAAATGGACTACTTAAATAACATCCCATTTGATAAACAAGTTCATTTAATTTTGTTGATGTCTCTGCAACTTCTGTCACAGGTGCGTTACTCATTAATCCAGCTATAGGGAGTGCTAAATCTAATTTTTCTTTATTTGAAATAGCAACTATACCACCTTTATTTTCAATTATTTTATTGGTAGCTTCTGCCATGTATTTGCTATTAGTTCCAACAGCTATGATGTTATGGGAATCATGACTTATACTGGATGCAATAGCTCCATTTTTTATTCCAAATCCTTTTACAAAACCATTGATAATTGTATTTCCTCCATAACGTTCAATTACACTAATTTTGAGTATGTCTTCAAATACTGATGGTATTATATTACCTTTTTCTATGTTTAATTTTGCTTGTGTATGTCCTGTAATTATGGAATCATCTTTCACGGTTATTACATTCACAGTTGCACTTTTATGTGATGGGTTCCTAGCTTTTAAATCGAAATCTGCTGTAGTTTTAGGAGATATTTTTAATGTTGTATCAATTGCTTTGGGATTTGCACGGTATAATAATTTTTGTTTTTTGAAAATTGTATTACCATTGATAATAACTCTATTTACTTTAAAATCTTCTAAATTGTCAATAAATACTAAGTTTGCTTTTTTACCTGGAGTAATACTACCTGTGTTTAAATTATAATGCTCTGCAGGATTTATTGTTACTAATTTAATAGCATCAAATGGGTCCATTCCCAAATCCACTGCTTTACGTAATAGGTAATCGATATGTCCTTTAATAAGGTCTTCTGATTTGAGGTCATCTGTTACCATAAACTCTGCATCTGAATGGATAAGTTCTTCTAAAGAATGTGCTTCTGATCCTTCACGAATCATTATTTTCATTCCCATTCTTCGTTTTTCACTTGCTTCTTTTTTATTAGTACATTCATGATCTGTGCTGATTCCATGTTTTATGTATTTTTGAAGATTTTTTCCACTAAGTAATGGGGCATGTCCATCAATAGGTTTTTGATATTTTTTAGCAATTTCAAGTTTAGATATCATTTCAGGATTTTCATTTATAACTGCATTATAATCCATAACTTCGCCTAATGATACAAATTCGGGTTGTGATAATAGTGATTCTATTGTTTTAGAGTCTATTTCAGCTCCAGAAGTTTCAAATTTTGTTGTGGGTACACAAGATGGTGCTGAGAAATAATAGTTTAATGGTGAATGTTTCGCATCTTCAAGCATATAGTTAATACCATCTATTCCCATAACATTTGCAATTTCATGTGGATCTGCAACAATTGATGTTGTCCCATGTTTAAGTGCAACTTCTGAGAATCTAGAAGGTGTCACCATTGAACTTTCAATATGTATATGTGAATCAATGAATCCTGGAACAATAATGTCATTAAAATCTTTATTAACTTCTTTTATTGATTGGATAATTCCCTGTTCAATTTCAATTTCTCCAGGATATATTTCGTTGGTGAATACATTTAGAATATTTCCTTTTATTATCATTTATTAAAACTCCCCTTTATTAATAAATATAAACTTTAAATTTTATTTTTTTTCACTGTAATTAACAAATATATCGTTTTTAACCATTTTAAAATAAAATAATGATATGTCCTTTTTTATTTGAATATATTTGGGTTTTATTTTTTTAATTTAAAGATTTAGTCATTTTTAAAGTATTTATTTAGATAAGTTGTTATTTTTAACTTATCTTTATTTCTTTTACTTTATTCAATGCTATATTAAAATATTTATTCTATACTATATAAAAAGATATTATTATATTAAAATTAATATGTGTTCATAAAAATAGGATTTTAGTTAAATTTTAAACAATTTTTTAATTATTATTAATATATTTTGAATTTATTTTTCTTTAAAAGAGAATAGTAAATTATTATAATAATTTACGTAATTTTAATAATTTTCTTGGGGATATTTTTATTGCAGCTTTAAGTAATGATTTCGTGGAAAGAGTGGTTATATTAGCTTTATTCAATGCTTCAATATAGTCATTTAAATCATCATCTTCTAAATTATATAAAAAGTCTCTTATGTTAATGTATTTTCTAAATTTTTTACCTATATGTTCTTCAACATAATCAGAATATTCTTGTAAAATTTGTGTGGAATAATTATTTTCTTTAATAGCTTTAGCTGCAACACGTCCTGCTATCATACCACTTTCAAGTGCTGTGTCAATACCTCCTCCAGTAATAGGATTAATACATCCTGCAGCATCACCTACTAACATGAAATTATCTGTAATAATTTGATCAAAAACACCACATAATGGATTTCCACCTGTATTAATTTCTACAATTTGACCATCCTTTGTAGCAGGATTATTTTTGACAAAATTATTAAGATATTCTAAAGCACTTTCAGTAGATTTAACACTTGATATGTCAATACCTACATTAGCAGAATCATAACCTTTAGGGAATATCCATGCATATCCTCCAGGAGCCACACTTCCAAAATAAAATTCAATAGTGTCATTTTTTTCCATTTTTAAATTAGTCATTTCATATTGTATTCCAGATTCCATTTCATTTGCTGGAACTTTTGTTTTAATACCCGCCCATGTACCAACATGACCTTCAGGACCATCTGCACCAATAACAATATTTGCTTTAATTTGGGTAATTTCACTATTAAATCCGTTAATATCAACTAGGAAGTAATTATTTTCTTTTTTCATGGATAAAGCTTCTGTTTTTATCATTACTTCAGCACCATTACGAATTGCATCCATTGTTACGTGTTTATCAAATACTTTTCGTTCTAATATAATTCCTGTGGCAGGTGTTTCTAGATTTTCTGATGTGAACCAAGCACTAGTATTATTTGGTGATACTATACGAGCTCCATCAATATGTCTTGCAATCCATCTTTCGTCTGGTGTAATTCCTACTCTTTCAAGAACACCATCCATAATACCTTCAGCACAACGTTTTGGAGTACCAATTTCGGATTTTTTATCAATAATTAATGTTTTAGCTCCATTTTTACTAGCTTCTCTTGCTGCAATAGAACCTGCTGGTCCAGCACCTATAACTAATACATCTACTTCTTTAATATTATTCATATAATTCCATTCCTAGTTTGCTTTATTTATTGAAATTTACCTATTTATAATATAATATGTAATTTATCTATTATTACTTTTATTGATAATCAATTATTTTATAAATTATCTTTTCAATAAATAATAGTACTAATAATTATGAGAACAAAAATGCTTAAAATCACAATAAAAGATAGAGAAATAGAATATTCTGTTCATTATCGTAATGTTAAATATATTCGATATGAACTACGTGAAGGTAAACTTAAGGTAGTATTACCTAAACGTTATGATGTTGATGTGGAAGATTGTGTTCGTAGAAAAGAAGACTGGATTTATAATAAATTGATTGAATATGATAAGGTACATAATGAGCTAAAAAAACAAACTGAAAATAAGACTTTGATTAATAGAACATTAACTGAACTTAGATTAATTGTGGATAGTTATATTGATAAATATCAAGATTTGTTAAATGTGCATGTAAATAGATTACAATTTAGGTGCATGACTACAAAATGGGGTAGTTGTAGTAGTTTAGGTAATGTGACATTATCTAAGGATCTTCGTTTTTTACCTGAAGAGTTAATTGCATATATTGTATATCATGAATTAACTCATTTGATTATTTTAGCACATAATAATGATTTTTTTAAGATTATAAAACAAGAATTTCCTTTTTATGAACTGTATGATCAACAATTAAAAGAATATTGGTATTTAATATATAATAATACTTGATTTTTTGTAATTTTTAATAAAAAAGTGATTTATACTATAAACTAAGATTTAAATTATTATATTTTAGTATTTTTCTTTTTTTAGGGAGTTTTTTTTAATTTTTGAGTTATAAATAAATATTAAAAGAATTATTTTTTTATAATAATAGGTGATAAGTCCTTTATTTGAACTATTTTTGTTTATTGTGTAGGAGTAATATGTTATTTAATTCTTTTAATATGGTGTGGTCTTGTTATTTCTAACTCATTGACTAAACTTTATATATTCCTATGAATTAAGGTTAACCTAAACTTTAGTCAATTTTTATATTGTATTCTAGGAGTATATAAATATTTTGTTATATCAAAATTTTTTTTAGGAAAAAATAAAAAGAGAAAAAAAGATGTTTACCTATTCTCATAAGGATTTTCTTTTTTACTAGAATGAGTGAATGGGATATTAAGACCTAAATCTAGTTTTTTATCAATATTTTTTTGATTTTTCTTCTTTTTATTAGAAGCTAGTTTATTAAGCATTTCTAATCCAAATTTACCTTCATCAATAGGTGCAGTTTCAAGAACATTGTCTTCAATAGCTTGATCAATTAATGATTTTCCTTTATCTGTACGTTTTATAATGGTGGACCATCCCGGTTTAGCACCTACTGATCCACAAGAAATATCTGCTAATTCTGCAACATAATCCATACAATAGTTACATCCACTTTGTTCATATCCATGAGTTTCTTTTAGAGGTATTTTACCTTCACCTTCAGTATGTGTGATAAATAATTTACCTTTAGTAATATTCATTTTTGTAACTTGTGATGGTTTTACACCAACTTTATCTTGAATAAATGTTTTTATGGATTCATAGGGGAAGTTTTCCATACAGTAAATACCCAGAGATAATGCAATTTTATCAGTTACATTTCTTACACCCATAGGATATGTTTGCATTTTACGTAATCCCATAACTTGACAGGGAGTTCCAATAGTTCCTATTTTTTCAAGACCATATTCACGTGTTGCTTCTTTAATTAAAGAAAGGTTAGGACACATGGTGTATTTTGTTCCAGCTCCTTTAAGGATTTCTTTTTTCGTTGTTGCAATCATTGGTTCTGGATTCCATGGGTCTTCTTTACTAGGAACAGCTACAATAGTACCATCAATAATATTTTTTTCTAATGCATATATCATTATGGATGATACAATTCCTCCATCTTGAGATTTACTTGTAACTTTATTATCTTTAGCTTTTGCAGTTATAATTTCTTGATATGGGCCTAAAATTGAATCATGTATCATTTATACTTCCTCCTTAAATCCTATTTCTTTATTAATTTGATCTATTGGCCACCAACTACGTGTACATTGATAATAACATAATCCACATTTCACACAACGATCACAATTAAATGAAGGTCTACCATCTTTCATAGTCATAGCTCTAGTAGGACATGCTGCAGCACAAGCTCCACAACCAATACAAATGGACTGATTTACTATTTTTTTCTGTAAGTCACAGCCACATGCTTCTTTGTTTCCAGCAAAATCAAGGAATGGTTGTAAATAATCCATATCATTATTTATAGCTGCAAGTAATACTTTTTTAATCATTTCGGGTGAAGGAGGACATCCTGGAATTGCAAGGTCTACTTTCACTAAATGTTGCAATGCTAAAAAAGATGCATGTTGTGGTTGAGCTTGTTGTCCTCCTTTTGCATAAACTGTAAATCCTCCAGTAGCAGCACAGGATCCTAGAGCAACTAAAAGTTTGGATTTATTTCTAGCTTCTTGTAATTCTTTTATTGAGTGTTTATCTTCTAAACATACTGACCCCTCAATTAGTACTAAATCCATTTCAGGCATTTCCCAACAATCTACTAATGTTTGTCCATATACAATATCAACTGCATTGAGTAAATCAGCGAAATCATCATAATTTTCAGTAAATGACATTAAATCACCAGTACATCCAGATAAGTGGATATATCCTATTTTTAATTTATCTCCGGATTTATTTGGAGAGTTATTTTTTATAGTATTATTTTCATTACTTAATCTTTTTTTGAGTTTTTCAAACACAATTCTCACCTTTAATTATTATTAAACTCCTTTTAACATATCATTCAAAACTTTAATAGTGATTTCCACAGTTTTAGGTATATTTTCTAGTAGTACTTCACTTAAACCAATTTTCATATCTGATGGGACATTTTCAGGTTGACATGCTATTATTTTAATGTTTACTTTACCTTTTAAGCTGTGTAAAGGATATGTTGCAGATATACCATGAACATCCATATATCTTTCTTCTTCTTTTATTTGATTTAATTCTAAAATATCTATTGTCCCAGGTTTTTCATTCATAGAAGCAATATCTATGATAATAATATTTTTCCATTTATCTTGTGGTAATGTGAAAATATAATGGGGAGCACTAGTTCCACCATCAATCAGACAAGTATCTCCATTTAATTTTATATTATTCTCTTTCATGTATTTGATAACTTCAGGTCCAAAACCATCATCACCAAAAAGGATATTTCCACACCCTACTATTAAGTTTTCATGATTATATGACATAAAATTCCTTCATTTTATAATTGAACCATGTCTTCTTTTATTATTTTTTTAGTTTCATCATCTTTAATAACCATATGAGTAGCGCAGGATAAACATGGATCATATGCTCTAATTACATGAGGTGCATACTCATAATGGAAGTTTTCTGTTGCATATCCCATTGTTGGAATATTCCAAGTGGTTGGTACAATAGCTCTGTAATCACTAATATATCCTTGTGATGATATTTTTGCAGTATGTATGTTTGTTCCTCGAGGTCCTTCAATAACACCTACACCTAAACGGTCAGTACCTTCTAATGTGAATTTAGCCATAACTTGTGCTGAAGGGTCAAGTTGGTCAACTAATTCAATTATTTTTTCTGCAGAATTTATCATTTCTTTTGCACGTGCAAGGTGTTGTGCTTTAACTCCTGTTTCTTTAAATTTACGGAATTTAGCAGCTCTTGCTCTTGGACCTGTTTCAACAACTTCTCCTTTATATCTTGGTATTTGTGAGCAAGCTTTTTCACCTATTTTTGGATCATCATACCATGAACTTGGTAATATTTCTTCAATATCATTCATTGAAATTGCAGTTCTAGATCCATATGTGTCATCAGATGCAAATATTGGTTGTGTATGTGTACCTAATCCTTTAGGAAAATCTTTGTCTTGGATAAATCCTTCCATTGTTTCAACATGTTTTTCAAGTAAATTCATAAGACCTTCAATACGTGTTTTTATTTTATTTTTGGTATTTTTTGTTATGTTATGTGCCATTCCACCAATTCTTATATCTGATGGATGAATTCCTTCTCCACCAACAGAGTCTTCAATGTATTGTGCTTGTTTTCTTATTTCAGATACATTTTTAACTACTTCATTATACTGATTTTCAGGTACAAAATCAGGTGCTATTAGAAAATGATGAATTGCATGACTATTTATCATATGTGCATTAAGACACATTTCTCTTAAAATTCGTGCTGCTTTAGGAATTTCTATTTTCAATGAATCATCAATAGCTTCTACAGAAGAAAGAGTATGTGTAACGGGACAAACTCCACAAATTCTTTGAACTAGTACTGGAGCTGTTTCAGGTCTTTTTCCTATAACCATTTTTTCAATGCCACGTACTGGTGTAATACTGAAATAACGTCCTGTAGTTACTATTCCATTTTCGTCAACTTCCATTGATAATTCGGCATGTCCCTCTTGACGGCTAGTTGGGGAGATTACTATAGTTTCACTCAAATAAATCACCTATTATTTAGTATTGTCTTTCTAAATTTCTTTATAATTATTATTTTTTAAATATAATTTATTTTAAATGTTATTTAGAATACATTATCTTTTTATACTTATTATTAGTCTAACTTATCTATTAATCAGAAAAGTACTTCCGAGACTATTATGATAATATATAATTATGTCATAGTATATATTTTTTATTTTTATCTAATTTTTAACTAAATTAATAGTTATTTTTCAATAAATAATGTATATTAAATTTTTTTATAAAAAAAGAAGTGTTGATGAAGAAGTTATTCTTCATTTTTAGGAATTATTTTTTTTAAAGTAAGATTAGTTTTTGTAGAGACTAATGTATTAGAATCAATGTCTGTATATAAAACACATCCTGCATTAATAAATGAATTATTACCTATTTTTACACCAGGGTTTACACTAGTATTAATTCCGGTTTTTACACCATCACCAAAAATTGCACCTAATTTTCTAAGACCTGAGTCAATTTTTTTCCCTTTAATAGTTACAGTCACATGTTTATCATCAAATCTTAAATTTGCAAGGTTAGTTCCAGCACCTAAATTACAATTAACTCCAATAACTGAATCTCCTACATAAGATAAATGGTTAACATTAGTTCCATCCATTATAATACTATTTTTAATTTCAACAGCATTACCTACATCAACATTATTGCAAAGGCATGTATATGGCCTGAGATATGTATTTGGTCCAACATCACAGTTTTCACCTATAAATACAGGGCCTTGAATGTAACAACCAGATCTAATAATACTATTTTTACCTAAATGTACGGGGCCATGGATAGTAACATTTTCTTCTATTTCACCTTCAATAGAGTTTTCCATTTTTTCAAGAAAATCTTGATTACATTTTAATAATTCCCATGGTCTTCCTACATCCATCCAGGGTTCTTTTGAAACTAAACCTAGTATTTCCCATCCTTCTTGTAGTTCAATGTCTAATGAGTCAGTAATCTCATATTCGCCTCGTTTTGACTTTTCTGTTTTTCGTATAGCCTCAAAAATTTCGGGACTGAATAAGTAAATTCCCGCATTTGCTAGATTACTTGGAGCATCTTCAATAGCTGGTTTTTCAATAATTTCAACTATTTTATCATTTTGCATAGAAACAATACCGTAATTTGAAGGATTATCTACTTCAATCAATGTTAAAACAGATTTAACACTATTATCTGTTCTAGTAGCATATTTTTCAATTAAATTTCTAATTAAATCATAACTAACAATAATATCTCCATTTAAAACAATAAAACTTTCATCTATGTATTCTTCAGCACTACCTATAGCATGTGCTGTTCCTAGTTGTCCATCTTGTACAGCGTATGTTATATTTACTCCAAATTTACTACCATCGCCGAAATATTCTTCAATAATTTCTTTTTTATATCCTACAACAAGGGTTATGTCTTTTATCCCAGCATTTTTTAATGATTCGATATTATATTGTATTAATGGTTTACCGCCTGTGATTAGCATAGTTTTAGGTCTTGTTGTTGTTAATGGACGCATTCTTGTTCCTTCACCGGCAGTTAAAATTACAGCTTTCATTAGTTTTCTCCCTTATATTTTATTATATTAATATTAGTAATCCATTAATATTAAATCTTAATCAAATATTTGGTGAGTTTAAAATGATATTAAACTTTTTATAAAAAAGAGAGGAGATTAAAAAAAATTAAATTAGGTTATTGAGGAATTTTTTTGATATTTTTTCGATATCATTTAAGTGTTCTTGAGTTTTACCTTCAGCAGTTATTCTAATGTATGGTTCAGTTCCAGAAGGTCTTATTAAAACCCAACTTCCATCTTTAAATTTGATACGTACACCATCAATGGTGAGTATTTCAGTAACATCATTGAATTCGTTTTTAAAGTCTGAAGATACTACTTTCATAACTTCATCTTTTTTATTATTTTCACAAGTAATTTTTTCTCTAATAGTTGGGTAGTTTTCAATTGCATTCAATTGTTCTGATAATTTACCATTTTTTTGTATACATCTAACAATTCTTAAACCTGAAAGAAGACCATCTGGACACATACAGAAATCGGGATGTAACCATGTACCTGAAGGTTCACCACCAAATGTTCCATTATTTTCATTAATTGATTCTGCTACATGAACATCTCCAACGGGTGTTCTAAGAACTGTGCCTCCAATTTTTTCCATTTCGGTATCAAGACAAGCTGATGCATCAACAGTTGTAACAACAGTACCTCCAAATTCTTTAGCAATTATTGTTAATAATTTATCAAAGTCGGATAAATTTCCATTTTCATCAACAGCAATCATACGATCGGCATCACCATCATGAGCTAAACCAACATCAGCTCCAATTGTTTTCACTGTTTTCATTAATTCTTGAAGATTATCGCTGTTTGGTTCGGGGTTACGTCCGGGGAAGAAACCATCTGGTTGTGAATTTAAAGTAATTACATTCATTCCTGATTTTCTCAGTGCTTCTGGTGATAAATAGGATCCTGCTCCACTAGCACAATCTACAACAACTTTCAATGGTTTTTCAGGATCAATTTCTGAAATTTTTATAATATCGTTAATATATTCTTCTTTGAAAGAACTAATATCATATTCCTTTCCTATTTTATCCCAGCCTACTAAATTAAATTCTTTTTCATAAACAATTCGTTCTATTTCACGTTCTTGTTCTTGTTTATATGCTAAACCATCAGCATTCCATAGTTTAATACCATTGTATTGTGAAGGATTATGTGAAGCAGTAATCATAATTCCTGCATCAGCTTCTTTTTTTAGTGTTGCATAACCTACTGTAGGTGTTGGAACCATACCTAAAAGCAGTACATTACATCCTGATTGTTCTAGTCCTGCAGTCATAATATGTGCTATGAGTTTACCTGTTGTTCTAGTGTCATAACCTATTACTACTTTTTTATCTTCTCCTCCAATATATTTAGCTAGTGCTCTAGCAACATCTAAAGCTAATTCTAATGTAATTTCGTCTTGATATTTGCCTCTAATTCCTGAGGTTCCAAATAATTTTGGTATATTATCCATTATTTAATACTCCTCTTTTAAAATATTGATTAATAAGTATGTTTATAATTGTTTTAGAAATAGTTGTTTAATTTTTTTAAATAAGTAATTAAAGAAAAAATAAGTAAGATTTTTATTTATCTTACTTTTTAAGCTCCAAATTTAGTTACAACATTCATTAAGTCACGAATTATGTACATTACATCAGATCCTCTTATACGACATAATCCACCTTTGGCTGCTTGTCTTTCACCATATTCTGTAATGTCATCCACACGTAATCCTGGTGCTTTCATAAATACAGGTACTGGATCACCTGTATGGTCCATCACACTTACTGGTGTTGAATGGTCTGCAGTAACAAACAATACAATATCGTCCATTTCACTTAAATCCTTCATAATATTATCTACTTTTTCTATGAAATCTCTTTTACCAAATATGTCTCCATCATGTCCAGCTTCATCTGCACCATCTACATTTACTAGGATAAAATCATATTTATCACTTTTTACAGTATCAATAATGTGTTTATGTACACTATCAATATCTGTATCGATTCCACCTGTAGCTCCAGGTATATTTATAATATCCATGCCTGCAATTTTAGCTATTCCTTTAATAAGTCCTGTTTCAGCAACACAAACTCCTTTTAAACCATATTTTTCTTCAAAAGGTTCTACATGAGGTACTGCACCTACACCTCTTGGAAGAACTATGTTTGCAGGATTTTCACCTTCTTTAATTCTTTCAATATTCACTGGGTGATTTTTTAACATTTCATATGATTTGTTTACAAATTGATTTACAATATCTGCAGTATATTTTGCTTCTTCAGAGTTATCTAATGCTTTAACAATTTTTGGTTTGTTTCCTTCATGTTTAGGATCAGCATCTGAAATTTTATCAGATAAACCTTCTCCTCTAAGTACTAAAACTCCTCTATGTGCATCGGATTCTTTGAATATGATTTCTACATTATCATCAATTTTCATTTGATTTAGGGTTTCAGTTAGTTTATCTGTGTCTTTGTTAATTCGTCCTGCACGCCTATCTGTAATTATCATGTTGTCATCTGCAGTTGAAAAATTACATCTAAATGCAATATCACCTGGTTTCACATCTACATTTACACCTGCAGCTTCAAAAGGTCCTCTTCCAGTGTATACTTCATAAGGATCATATCCTAATAATGTTAAGTGTGCTGTATCACTTCCAGGTCTAACTCCTGGACGTATAGTGTCCATAATACCAGTTATACCTTCTTTAACCATTTTATCCATTGATGGAGTTCTTGCACTTTCTAATGGTGTTTTGTCACCAAGTTCTTTCATTGGGCGGTCACCCATTCCATCTATTACAAATATAATTCCTTTCATTTTTTCATGCTCCAATTGTTATAATGATACCAACTAATGCTCCAATTATTGTGGCGGTTAAATTAACATGTTCATTGTTAAATAACCCATTACGTTCTAATGTTGCACCAAGAAGACTATCTGCAAAGCAACCAATAAATCCTGCTATGATTGCTATACAAATACTGTGGGTAATGTCTGGGGATACATTTACTATAAAGGCTGAAACTCCTATTATTAGAGCTCCTATTAATCCTGCTACTGTTCCAAGAAGGGAAATTCCTCCATCAGTTCCAGGTTTCACATGTTCTTTAGTTGTAATTAATACTGGTTCACTTAGTACTCCTATTTCGCTTGCCATGGTATCTGCAATTGCTGTTGCTATTGCACCTATAAAACCAGCATAATTTCCAAATATTGCCATAATCACGGGGATTATCCCATTTGAAATAACATTTCTTATAGTACGTTTTTCATGAACTAGGCCTATACGTCTTTTATAATCTTTTTTAAATTGAGTAAACGCTGAACCTAATATAAGAAATAGTAAAAGTATTGCTAACCAGTTAAAACCTCTGGATAGCACAATAAATATTCCAATAATTGTAACAAAAAATGAGCCTAGTAAATCAAGTGCACCACTTAAGTATACTATGATTCCGAATATTACACAAATTATAAGAAATATTAATTGTATCATATAATAATTTCTGTGTCTTGTTAATATAATATTTTTGTATAAAAAAATTAAAGAAAAAAAGAAGGCGGTTATAATAAAGTTAATAGTTTTCTATTTTTAAAACTAATCCCTTAAAGTACTTTTGTTTTGATTGTTTCTACTTTTTTAAGTGGGTATATTTTTTTAGCTTCATGGTATATGCTGGATGCAAATTTACCTGAAATAATCTCTTTTACTAGTTCATCAAGGTTTTTCTCAGCAGCATTTTCTAAAATCATGTTTTGCATAGTTTCTCTGATAAGTCTTTGTTGTGAAGCTTTTGCTCTTTTCACAGTAATAGCTAACATATGTACATTAACTTTTTTACCATCTTTTGTGGTAGCATTTGTGATGGTATCAATTCTACTTGTACCTCTTCTAATCATACTACGTACATAGTCTGTTGTTACTTTATGTCCTGTAAATATTGTGTGTGCTACTTCTCCACTTACATGGTCTACTTCAAAGAATAATTTTACATACTGTCTACTGAAATCACCAGTAATTTCACGCATTGATGTTTCAATTTTACGACCAACAAGCATTTCTGGTTCTTTTGCTGGACTTGTTCCTAAACTAGCTTCATCAAATTCTGCTGGTGCTAAAATTTCATACCAAATTTTTTCTTTCCAGGTGTCACGTACTCGTCTTCTTGCTTTTGCCATTATATCACTTTCTCCATTTTTTTTTAATTAAATATTAGTTTTATTGTTACAGCAAATTCTTATAATCTTTATTAAATTCAGTGTAACATTACTTGATTTTAGGGGGTTATCTTTTTTTAAAATATTTTTTATTAGTACTAAATAAGTTTTTAAGGTTATAAAAATTTAAATCTATTGATTTGTAAAGTTCCGTCCAGTCTTACTGGTAAATAAAACAAGAATAGTTGTTTTTTATAAAAGAATTTAGATACTCATGACTTTAGTCATATTCTATTATAATAATCTCTTAATATCAGATTATAAATTACCATAGACTTAGTCTATATACTTATTTATTATTATATTTTTTATATAATATAAACTTAATGAAAAAATAGTAAATGATAAAAGAATTAAATGGAAAGTAAATTTTATTTAGGAATTGATAGTATTTTGGATTAATTTATCTAAATTGTAATTGAACACGTCGTTATTTCCTTCAACTTTTTGTTTTGTTATTTCTTCATCAATAATTTTTAATAAGTTTTCTAGTTTTCTAGTATCTTGATTTTTTTCGAGGTATGTATCTTCAAATAGTTTATTTTCACTATTTTTAATGATATCAAGGTATTTGGAATTCACATCATATGCTTTTGCATAAAGTAGTGATTTATTATTTTGACTTCCAGGTAATGTTACAAGTTGTGAAAACGGTTCTATTTGAGTATATGTTAGAGTTGTAATTTCTGTATATGTTTCTATGAATTTATATAGGTAGTAATAAGTTATTGTGGGATTTTTTAGTTGTAATTTGTTGGTGAATAGATATAAATAACATTCATTGTAACCATTAAACATAATCCATGGTTTTATGTTGAATAGTTCTTTAATAGCCGTATTTACTTTTTTAACATCATGTATTATTGTTTTATCAGAACCTAAGTTTATGGATCTACGAATAAACATGAATTTTTGAATGTCATTTAAATTAATAATTTCTTCTCGTATAATATCTGTGTTTTGTCTAAATCGGAATAATATTGAATTTTTTATTGCTTTTTTTTCGAATTTATTACTATCTAGTCTATTCCATGAAAGTAATGATTCTTCAGAATCATAATCATATAAACTAATATAGAATTCATTTCTAGGATAATATTCATCTAATTTTTCTTTTAACTCATTAAGTGATTTTATGTTAAAAGTTTCATAACCGTTCTTTGTTGTACCTATTGTTAAAAGTCTGTTAAATTTACTTCCATATAGGTATTCATATAATTCATGCCATTTATTGTCTAGCTTCATAAAGATTACTCTCCGTTTAATATCTTCAAAAATATCTTATGAATTATCCACTTAATTTTAATTTAATTTGAATTATTAAGTTGTATGTCAGTATATTGTATTTATTATAAATAAGATTTATCTATTATTCATTAAAATTCATTTAAGTTTTATTTATATTATTTTGAATTTTATTTGAGGAGTATTTTTTTAAATTAAAACTAGTTAGTATAAAAAGGAGAGGATAATTATATTATTTTATTATAAAATAATATTTTCTTTTTTAGTTTCAGTTTTTATGAAATCATCAAGTATGTCTTCAATTAAACCTTCACTTTCAATAATTTTAATACCCATTTCTTTAACTTCATTTTTAGCGACTAATCCTATTTTTTCACATATAACTATGTCACAGTTTTTAATAGCATCTGCTGATTTTTCCCATTCTTCACCATTGGTTCCATGATCTTTTGAGGAGAAGATTACATTATTGTATTCAACATTATGTTTTTTTTCATCATAATTATATACAATAAAATACTCGCATATACCAAAGTGTTCTACTTTTTTTCCATTTTCTTTAACAGCTATTGCAATTTTTTTCATGTAATGTTTCCTCTATTTAATTCTATTATTTAATTCTGTCATTACTATTTAATTAATTTAAGTTGATTATATGATATGGATTCATGTTAATTATTTGAGAATATTTTATTTAGTGTAACTTGTTTTTGGTTTAAGTATATTCATAAGATAAATAACTTCATCTTCATTAACCAGTGTATTAATACAACCATCATTTAATAAATATATTCCTTGAACGGTATAGTTAGATAGTGCAGTCATAGCAGTATTTAAATCTAAGGGACAAGCAACACCAATCACACCTTTAAATTTTCTTATTTTTATAACATGTTTAATAAAAGTAGAACCAGGTACAATATACATTCCAATTCCTTTTTCATCACTAATTTTTTTAAATGTACCAATAGAACATTTTCCACATTTAATACATTCTAAACCAGCATGTCCTAATTTTGCAGGACAATTCATTGCTCTTAAACAATGTGGTAAAACCATTATTACATCTTTGGCATCTAATTCTTTGAATTTTTTTTCATTTAATTTATTTCTTAAATCAATACTAATACGATCTATAATTAAATCATCAAATTGAAATTTCTGAAGTAAGTATTTTATGGATGGGTATGTGAAATTCAATGTAAATAATAGAATTTTTGGGAAAATTAGCTTATTCTTACGTAATAAATAAATTCCTAAAATAATTGTGATAATTATGGCTATTAAAAGTATTATAATGCCTAATACAATTATTTCTCCAACTAATGTAAATATGTTTATATTCATGTTATATTCCTTTAAACTGATTGTTTCATTTTTAACTATAATATTTATATTACTTTTTTTCTTTTATGATTATTTTTATTTTCTAATTTTATTTTTAATTTTTATCATTTAATCAATTTAATTTAATATGTCATTTAATGTAATTATCATAACTTATTTTGTTTTAAAGTCGTTCAATATTTCTTATTTTGTAATTTAGTTCATTTTTATTATTTTTATTATTTTGAATATGGTTATCTATAATAGAAATCTTTTTATTATGTAAAATAAATAAATATGATATACTATTCTAATAATAATATATTATTCTAAAATTTTTATTCAAAAAAGAATAATAACTAATTATAAGAATTATTAATTTAATTATAAAATATTTAAAGTTTAATAAGATGAAAATTGTAATTTATCACTCAAATGAGTGTGATCCAAAAAGATGCACCTCAATAAAACTAGAAAAGCAAGATAAAGTAAATATTACTCATAATATGAGAAAAATACCTTATAATGCAATAGTTTTGGATGCTGAAGCTAATAAATCTGTATCTCGGGAAGATAGGGATAAAATTACAAAATATGGATTATCGGCATTAGATTGTTCTTGGAATAAATTAAAAAAATCATCATTTAATTTTAAATCTAAGAAAAATCATAGGTTACTTCCATTTTTAGTAGCAGCTAATCCTGTAAATTATGGAAAACCTTGTATATTATCTACTGCTGAAGCATTAAGTGCTACACTGTATATTGTAGGTTACAAAGATGAAGCTTGTGATTTGATGAATTCATTTAAATGGGGGCCTCATTTCATAACACTTAATGAAAACTTATTAGAAGCGTATAGTGATGCAAAAAATAGTGCTGAACTTATTCAAGTACAAAATGAATTTTTAGGAGGAAAATAGAATGGCAAAATTTGAAGAAGCTGAAAATAGGATGTTTAACATTAAAATTTGTTTAAAATGTAATGCAAGAAATCCTGCTACTGCAAAAACATGCAGAAAATGTGGATACAAAGGTTTAAGATACAAAGCAAAAGAGCCAAGAGGATAGATTAATTGAATTATTAATTAGTCTTACTCTTTTTTTATTTTTAAACAACTTTTTTTTTATTCAAAACTTAGTTATACATTCATTATTTATCTAAAAATTATTTTATTATTTATTGGTGTTGATTTAGAAAAAAAATAATGTTTATGATTCTATTTTTAATAGGGTTAATTTATTTTTTTTGAAATATAGATTATTATTGCACTGAATAAAATAAGAATTTGAATTTTTTCAAATAGTTATATGTGTTATTCTTATGTTTGATAATTTCTGCTAAAATAATAAATTATAGTAATTTGATAAATAATATTATATATTTTAGAATTTCATTAATTAAATAGTAGGTAAACTATCATGAATGTTGAAAATTTTCTGAATGAAACATTGAAAAATCATAAATTACACTTAACTTTAATTGATCCTGATGAACAAACACCTGAACAAGCAGTTAAAATAGCAAAAGAAGCTAAAAGAGCTGAAACTGATGCTATTTTAGTTGGAGGTTCTATAACTAATCAAGAGGAATTAGATCTCACAGTTAAAGCATTAAAAGAAAATGTTGATTTACCTGTTTTATTATTTCCTGGTAATATTAGTGGTGTTAGTAAATATGCTGATGCTTTATTATTTATGAGTTTATTAAATTCAACAAATCCTTATTGGATTACTGGTGCTCAAGCTTTATCTGCACCTGCTGTTAAAAAAATGGGTATTGAAACTATTCCTATGGGGTATTTGATTGTAGAACCAGGAGGTACTGTTGGTTGGGTTGGGGATGCAAAACCAATTCCAAGAAATAAATCTGATTTGGCAGTAGCATATTCTTTAGCTGCAGAATTTTTAGGAATGAGAGTAATTTATCTTGAAGCAGGTTCTGGAGCTGATACTCATATACCTTTAGATTTCATTATGAAAGTGAAAAAATTAACTAATTTAATTGTAATTGTGGGTGGTGGAATCAGAACAGCGGAAGATGCAAGAGAAGTTAAAGAAGCCGGTGCTGATATAATAATAACAGGTACTGTTGTTGAAGAAAGTAGTAATGTATATGAAAAAATTAAAGAATTGACTGATGCTATACATTAAGTACTATTTTATTCTATTTTTCTATTTTTTTTAATTATTTCCTGATAATTTATTTTGATATTTAATTATGTTATATACAATAAATTAGATAATATAATATATTCTAAAAAACTATAACATAATACAATAATTTTTATTATTATATAAGGAGTTTAATGATTATGAGTCAAGTTCATATTAGGGATTATGAAAGAATATCTGGAAAATTAAAAATTTTATTTAAATTAGATAAAAGTCCTGTTGCAGTAAAATTATATAAATCAGAAAATGATGTAAAAAAAATATTACCTAAATTTGAAGATAAGGCAAAACACTGTCAATTAACTTATATTTCTGCACAAAATAAAAAATCATTTTATGCTACAGTAAATGAAGTGGATTGTAAAAGTGGGGCGGGTTCATTAGGTTTGCTTGATGTTCCTAATTTAAAAGTACCAAAAGCAGAACCTATTAATGAAGCAGTTGCATATGCACCATTAGAAAATGCAACATTTGAACCAGATGTGGTTATATTATATTGTAATGTAATGCAAGCATTTGATTTTATTACATTATATAGAAGATCCACTGGGAAAAGATTGCAACCTGATTTAGCAGGAACACAAGCATTATGTTCTGAATCAGTAATAATACCTAAAGAAACTAAAAAACCAAATATATCCTTTGGTTGTCCGGGATCTAGAGCATTCAGTGATTTAAAAGAAGATGAATTGATAATTTCTTTAACAGTTGATGATGCAGAAATAATATCTAATTTTGCCTAATTTTTCATTTTTTTTATTTTTCTAATTTATTTTTAATATACCTATATTCATCATAATGATTAATATTCATTAGTTCTAATGTATTTTCTGAAGATACTCCGTAAAAATCAATATTGTCTAAAATCATTTTTCTAAGTATTGGATTTAAATTGTTATTTTCATATTTTATATAATCATATAATAAGTTACCATAACAACAAAAAGGCATACCTAATCCTTCAGCACTATCTAATTTGCCTATTTTTCTTCTTGCAAGGATACTAATAGTTTTTTTAGGATTCTCACTATTGTTTAAAGTAGTTATTAAGTTATTTATTGTATTGGTGGATATTGTTGGTTGGTCCGCAGCCATAAATAAATAATTATTTTTTAGATCTTCTTTTAAACAGTTTTCAATTGTTTTAGATAAACCTACATTTATGTTGGGATTAATTTTAATCTGGACTTTATCTAATAAATTATATTCTTCAATTAATGAGTAAATTTCATCTTTATAATGACCTAGGGCAATAATTACATTATTAATATTGGAGTTAAGGACATTATTTAATGTATGAATTAGTATTGGTTTTTCATTAATTTCTAATTTTAATTTATGAATTGGTGTTTTATTTCTTTTTTTAAAATCATTTATCATTCTAGAATTTTTTCCAGCCGCAGTTATAATAGCATTCATAAACTCATCTCTATTTATAAATTGAACTATGAATAATATAAAGTTCTCATATAAAAAAATAAAATATTTGAAAAAGGGGGTTATTCAGAACTACTATTTGTATTATTTGTACTGTTAGTAATATCTGTTGTATTATCTGTTAGTTTATATATTTTGGTATATATTTGCGTGTCTCCACTGGATCCCGTGGTCCACATAACAATTTTTATTGGATAATCTAAATTGTTAGTTACTAATACATCTACTGTTGGTCTATAGCCATATAAAACTGCTTCATCACCTGTAGTCATTCCAACAGGTATTGGACATCCTAACTCTAGTAATGCATTTCTCAAAGATCTTGCTGGAGGACATACTCCATGAGTAGCACTTCCAGATGCAGCTTCAGATTCAGCTATTGCTGTAAAAGATGCATTTTCTTTTCCATGGGCTGATGAATGTGCAGGTATAACTGTGTTATTCCAACCAGCTGCAAATGCCTTAGCATTGGCTGCTCTTGTTTCTGTGGGATATCCTGATAGATATTCAACAGTACTAACACTATTACTTACTTCTATTTCAGAAGCATTATGTTCATATACAAGTACTGGTGCTCCTGAAGTGTAATTTCGCATATAGCCGTATGAATCATTACCAAAATTTTTAATTATGTTTTCTTTACCATAAACATTTGCTCTATCATCACTAAAGTTACCTAAATAATAGTCTACAGCAATTTCAGAACCATTACTTGCAGAATCAAACCATGATTGTAATTCTGCTGCAGTAACATAATCTGTAGGGATAGAATCATTATTGATTTCACTTTTGGATAATGTTTTGATGGTTGTGTTATTTTGGACTAATGATATTGAATCTCCTGATTTAATTGCAACAGTATAGGGTAACTTATAACCCCATATCATTGAATCAGCAGGTTTAACTAGTATTTTACCTTCATCATCCATTATAATTTTACCAGGACCTTCTAATTTACTAGAAATATGTCCATTTGCTGTTATGTATGAATTATTTTTAATAACATCTTTTGGAGCAGATCCTGTCATTAATGATAATAATACTGTTGTTATATCTCTATTTTTAAGAGGACGTAGTATATTTTCAGGATTTGATGCTAATGGAACTTTTCTCATGGTTCCAGTATTAATCAAAAGATCACCTGAAACAACAGTAGTTCCGTTTTCAGCCATAATACTTGAAGTATCATGAGTATTTGCTGTAATTATATTACACATAAGACCTGATGCAATAACAGCTAAAATTAGAATTCCAATAAATAAATAAGGATTATCATATTTGACCAATGTTATTTAACCTCCTTTTAAGTTCGTAAAATGAAATTAAGTATTAAATTTAATTGTTAAAATAGCTTTTAAATTTTATTAATAATTATAATTATTTATTTTATATTATATATTTTATTTCATTTAAATTAAACTAGGTTTATTGGGATTTATTTCTATAATAAGTTTTATTAAGATGATGTTTTTATAAAAATTAAAAAAATAAAGGTTATTATTGTAATTTATTAGTTATTTTTGTTATTTTAGCTTGTCCATTCCCTCCAATGAATATTTTACAATTATCTTTGCTTTCAATATATTTTAAGATATCATCTATGTTTTTAATAACTAGTACATCTTTAGTATAACCTAGATTATTAAGGTATTGAACATACTCATAAGTAGTATCTTCAAGTCCTGGAAATATCACTATAGTATCAGGACTATATTCTTTAAGGTAATCTAGAATATTATATCTACATTTTTCATGTTTACGTGGAGTACCTATGACTACAATATTAAATTTTTCTTCTTCCAAAACAGCTTTTAATGCATCAACATTATCTGTTTTTCCAGAAATAATTTCATTATTTTTATAGTTTATTTTTATTGTACGACCTTCTACTGATTTGAATGTTTTTAAGAATTCGATAATTTTTTCATCAGGAATTCCAAGATATTTACAAGTTACTCTTGCAGCATCAGCATTTTGTAAATTAAATTTACCAAATAAATTTAAAGAATATTTATATGTATCAAATAATAATGGTTTGCTACTTTTTTCTTTAATTTTTAATAAGTTTTCATCATTTTTATTTAAAATAGCTGGTTTATTGTTTATGAATGTTCCTATTTCTTCTGTATAATGTTCTATAGAATCATGAACATCCATATGGTCATAACCTATATTGGTTGTAACAATAATATCAATATCAAACACATAATTACAAAAATCAAGGGTCATATCACATGTTTCAATAATCATGTAATCATATTCGTTTTCATTTGCAGTTAATAATAGTTCAGTGTATCCTGAAAATCCACCACCACCATTACCTCCAATAACTACTTTATAACCGGCATTTTTAAGAATATGGTAAATCATATGGCTAGTGGTTGTTTTTCCATTAGTTCCTGTAACAGCAATTGTTTTTATTTTTTTGTGTTTTTCAAATACATCTGATATAAAAATCCCTTTTTCTATAATTTTTTTACTAATTTCTTTTTTAAATAAACTAGGACTAACTAGAACAGCTTTTACTTTATATATTTTATCTAGATTATGACTTCCAATTTCAAGATCTAAATTAGATTTATCTAAGGGATTTTCATTTAAAAGTGTTAAATCAATATTTCTATTAATATCTGAAGCATATACTGAATAACCTCTATTTAATAAGGATATTGTTGCTTTTTGTCCTTCAACACCTAATCCCACAACACTTACTTGCATATATATTCCACGACCTTATTTTTTAAACAAATTTTATAGTTTATAATTCATTATCATGTATTATTTATTCATATTTTTCAACATTGAATTAGACTATTAGTAATTATATAATAATATAAATATTTTAATTTTAATAATATTATTCATTGATAAATAAAATAGAAACTACATATTTATTATATTAATAATTTTTCAGCTAAAATAAGAATATAAGGAGTTATTGGTTAATATGAAAAATTTAACAAAAGATATACTTAAAAAAATAGATGAAGTAAAAACACCAATGAAAATTATGCATGTATGTGGTTCACATGAACATACAATAATGTATAATGGTATCAGATCAATGTTACCAGAAGAAGTTGAAATTGTGGCAGGTCCGGGATGTCCAGTATGTGTAGTTCCAGCTCAAGAAATTGATGAATGTGTTGCATTAGCAGAGCAAGGAGTAACAGTAACAATATTTGGTGACATGTTAAGAGTACCTGGAACTATAAAATCATTAGCAGATGCAAAAGCAGAAGGAGCTGATGTTAGGATTGTTTATGGTATAGGAAATGCGGTAGAATTAGCAAAAGAGATTGATAATGATGTAGTATTTATGTCAGCAGGATTTGAAACAACTGCTCCAACTACTGCAAATGAAATGTTAAGTAATCCTCCTGAAAATTTTTCAGTATTGTCTTGTCATAGATTAATACCTCCAACACTTGATTTTTTAGTACATGATGAAGTAAAATTAGACGGGCTTATAGAACCAGGACATGTATGTACAGTTATAGGTACAAAACCATTTGATTTCTTATCTGAGGATTATGGAATTCCTCAATCAACTGCAGGTTTCAATCCTTTAGATATATTATATGCAATATACTTAATATTAAAACAGAAAAAAGATGGAAATCCACGTATGCAAAATGAATATAAGCGAGCAGTACGTGAAGAAGGAAATATTAAAGCTCAAGAAGAAATGGAAGAAGTATTCCAAGTAGCTTCAAAAGAATGGAGAGGCTTTCCGGAAATACCAAACTCTGTATATGAACTTAAAAAAGAATTTGATGATAATAATGCAAGAGTAAAATATGATATGGACCTTCCTGATTCTGAAAATGTTCCAAAAGGATGTATTTGTGGTCCAATACTTAGGGGTATGGCAAGACCGGAAGATTGTAAGCTATTCCGTGGAGAATGTAATCCATTACATCCAATTGGTGCATGTATGGTAAGTAAAGAAGGTACGTGTAATATTGCTTACAGATTTTCTAAAATGGATTAATTAATAGGTTGGTAACATGAATCAACTAATGGATGATATTTTAAGAAATGTAACCAAAAAAGTGGATCACGCAGAAGTATACATGGAACGAGAACAATCTACTGACGTGGACATATTAAATGATAAAGTAAATCATGCAAAAGAAGAAAACATAGTGGGTTTAGGAATTAGAGTAATTAAAGATCAAAAACAAGGTTTTGCTTATACTACTAATTTAAGTAAAGTGGAGGAAACAATAACTCAAGCAATCAATAATTCTAAACTAAATAATGTTGATAAAAATTTAACAATTATAGATAATAATAAAGTTTATTCAAAAATAGATGGGTTATATGATAAAAAATTAGAAAATATTGATTTACAAGAAGCTATTGACTATTCAAAAACATTAATTGACTTAGTAAAGGAAAAAAAGTGTAATCCTACAGCAGGTGGTTATGGTGAAGGAATAGGTATAGTAAATATAGTAAATTCAAATGGTGTTGAAGTAACTGAATCAACAACTTCTTGTGGAGCATCTGTATCTGTTAATGTTGAAGATGCGGATGTTGTATCTAGTGCTTATTATTATGATTTAAAACATGATAAAAATTTAGATTTGGATTTGATAGTAGATAAAGCAACAGAATTAGCATTATCTTCAAGAAATGCAAAATCAACAGAAACAAGAAATACTGCAGTGGTTCTAGATCATACAGCAGCAGTATCATTATTGAGTACATTCTTTTCAGCATTGAATAGTGAAAATAAACAAAGAGGACGATCTAAATTCAAAGATAGTCTTGGTGAATTAATAGCATCTGAAAACTTTAATTTAGTGGATGATGGAACAATTCCTGGAGCTTTACGTTCTTCAATTGCTGATGATGAAGGGACACCTACAGAAAAAACAATTTTAATAGATGAAGGAGTACTTACAAATTTTATCTATGATACATATCATGCTAAAAAAGATGAATCGGATGTAACTACAACAGCAAATGCAATTAGGGCAGGATATAGTTCAGTACCAAGTGTAGGTTTCACAAATTTAAAATTAAATTTTAAAGAATTAGTGGATATATCTGATATTTCAAATGGGATTATTGTAAATAGTGTAATGGGAGCTCATACAGCAAATCCAATCACTGGTGATTTCTCTGTTGAAGCAATGAATGCATTTGAGATAAGAAATGGATCAATTGAAAATCCAATTAAAAAAGCAATGATTTCTGGAAATATTTTTGATATAATGAAAGATGTGAAAGCAATTAATGGTGAAATTCGTCAACTTGGCTCATGTATAACTCCAAAAATTTTAGCAGATAATTTAAGAGTAATTGGTTAATTAAACCATTTAATTCTCATCTATTTTTTTTTAAAAATAAAATAAATCTTCTTTAATGTTCTAATTAGTAAAAAATAATATTTTGTGTACTGAGTTGTGTTTCTACTGTATTTTACTCTATTTAATTTAAGATTCTATTTTTAATCGGAGATTATAAAAATTAAAATATAGGAATCTATTTTATAGTTTATTTCTAAACTTTTGTACTATTTTATTTGAGATAGTTTCTAAGTTATTTTTTTTGATATGGATGATTTATTTCTATCTATTTTACTTTGTTGTGTGGCTAGTTATTATCTTAAATTATAATTCATATGGTTTAAATTTTTCGGGAAGAACTATATTAAGTAGTTTAATGTAATTTTTCAGAATTTTTAATATAACTTTATATAATATTATATTTTATATAATATAAAACACATAATTATTATTTAATAAAAAATTATATTCACATAGAATAATAATGTATAAAATAATAATGTAATTTAATTTATTTATCAAATAAGTTTAATATTACTTTTTTTCATTTATCAATCATATAATTTTTAAAAAATACAAACGGGGGTATAATCTAATGTTTTGCAGGAAATGTGGGACAGAATTAAGTGATAAAGATAATTTCTGTTTTAATTGTGGAACTCCTATTCCAGAATCAAATGCAGAAAAAACTATTTCAAAAGAAAAAACTATTCCAAGAAAATCAAAAAAAATTGTGGATGAATTTGACGAACTTTTAGATTTAAATATTAATGAAATTAGTGAAGATAATATTATTTGGCAAGAAGTACCCTTCGATGATTCTATTGATGAAACCATAGATTTTAATGAAAATAAATCTAAACCAAAAACAAAAGAAGAAGCTGTTGTTAAGAAACCTTTTAATAATCAAAAAGAAGAATCTATTTCACAAATAAAACCATCAAAAAATGCTTCAGAGTTAAGATCAACAAAATCAACTATAGCTAATCCAATAAAACCAAAATCAAGAAAATTAAAAACAGAACCTAAAGAAGACTCAAGTATTATGGAAGAACAAGTATCTAATAATATAGATGTTGTATCTGACGATATTTTAGTTGATGATGTGGTTGTTGATGATGTTGTATCTGATGATATTTTAGTTGATGATGTGGTTGTTGATGATGTTGTATCTGATGATATTTCAATTGATGATGTGGTTGTTGATGATGTTGTATCTGATGATATTTTAGTTGATGATGTAGTTGTTGATGATGTTGTATCTGATGATATTTTAGTTGATGATGTGGTTGTTGATGATGTTGTATCTGATGATATTTTAGTTGATGATGTTGTGGGAGATAATATTGAAGAAGAATTAACAGTTTCTAAAGATGTGGCTGATATTAAAACAGCATCTGCTGATATAAATATAAAACAAGAAACTACTTCTAAAATAACTGAAAATACTGATGATATTGATTTAGAAGAATTAATTGAATCTGATTTTGAGGAAGAACCTATTAAAGAAAAAATAGTAAGTTCTGATAGTAAATCAAATAATACCTTCAAACAAGAAGTTTCAACAGAAGATAAAGCAATTCAATCTCAATTTAATAAAAATTTAGATGATGAACTTGAAGATTATGATGTTGATTTAGATGAAAATATAAATAATTTAACAAGTAAATTTGTAACAGTACTCATAATGATTTTAATTTTAATAATAGCTGTTGTAGTTGTAATGACTTTAATTCAATATGTGGGTATATAATATTATCTACTCCCTTTTTTTTAATTTAATTTTAGAAATTTTTATAAAGTGTTAATATAATAAACATTACTATGAAAATCTTAGATAGTAGGCGTAATCTTTCAAGAATGAATGAAATTGTAAAAATACTTATAAAATATGGTTTTGAAGGTATTGCTCAAAATATAAGTAGTAAAAATACCAAATTTCTTCCAGTAGATAAACTTTTTACCATAGAATCTAATGTTAGTTTAAATACACGTATCCGATGGGTTTTACAAGATTTAGGCACTACTTTTATTAAATTAGGTCAAACACTTAGTACCTATCCTGAACTTGTTGGTTTTGATTTAGCTGAAGAATTATCTAAGTTACAGGAATCTGCTCCTATAACACCATTTGTTGATGTAAAAAAAATAATTGAATCAGAGTTTTCAAAATCAATTGATGAAATATTTGATGATTTTTCTGAAGAGCCAATAGCATCTGCAAGTATTGGTCAGGTGCATAAAGCATATTTGGGTGGGGTATGTGTGGCTGTCAAAGTACAACATCCAGGAATTAGGGATACTGTTGATAGTGATATTAATTTAATGAAAATTATTGCAAATCGTTTAGATAAAAGTATAGCTAATACTAAATCATATAATTTACCGGGTATTGTTGAAGTTTTTGAAAAGGATATTCGAAAAGAATTAGATTATGGATTTGAAGCAAGAAATGCAATTCATTTGGGTGTTTTATTAGAAAATGATGATGTTTATATTCCTAAAATCTATCAAAAATATTCTACCGATAAAGTATTAGTCATGGAATTTTTAGATGGTGTTAGTTTAAATTATGTATTGTCTAGTTCTGATGAAAAATTTGATAATGAAAAAATTGCAAGAACAGGTGCTGATTCATTTGTTAAACAAATATTAGTTCATGGATTTTATCATGCAGATCCTCATCCAGGAAATATTTTTGTTTTAGAGGATAATATTGTTGCATTTGTAGATTTTGGTATGATGGGTCATTTAGATAGTGAATTAAGAGAGGATTTAACAAAATTATTTATATTTATATCAAATGGTGATGCAAAATTACTTACTAAACAATTATATCACATGTCTATTTTCAATGATAAATCATTATATGATGATATAGAATATGAAATTATGAATTTACTCGACAAATACTATGGTGTACAATTTAATGATGTGTCTGGTGTCTTACATGAACTTATTCAAAATAATACATTAAATAAATATGGTATAGTAATACCTAGGGACTTATTAATGGTAATTAGAACATTAATTATGGTAGATGATATAGGTAAAAAATTAGATCCATCATTTAATACTACTGAAATATTAAAACAATATACATTAATCATGTTATTAGATAATTTCAAACCTAAAAATATGTTTACAAAACTTAGTGAAGGTTATATGGATTTACAATATTTTATTACTAAATTACCAGGTTTTTTGTTAAGTTTTGAAGATATTCTAAATGATGGAAAATTTGAATTATCTGTAGGCTTGAATGAATTATCTGAGTTAAATAATATCTTTTCAAGAATAATAAATGAATTATCACTAGCTATAATAACAGCTGCATTAATTGTTGGTTCATCATTAATTATGTTAACTGATAATGGCTATTATTTATTCGGATATCCATTTTTAGGATTTATAGGATTTGTATTTAGTGCAGTATTAGGTGTAATTTTAATAATAATGATTCTAAGAAGAGGAAATTATTAATTTCATTTTCTAAAATAAAAATAGTTTTTCAATGGAGGTTAAAATACTTTAGAAGAAACTATCAAGGCTTGTTTGTTTTTCATTATTCATTATTTGTTCTTCAGAATAACCTATAGCTTCAAGAATTCTTAAAGTTGCAGGTAATACTTGGTTTTGAATATAATATTCAGGATCATATTCTTTATTTCCAATATATTCTATTGGTTCTGCTCTTTTACTAATGGGTTCTTTACCTTTTGTAATAACGTAGCGAATAATAGAACCACTAGTAACTTTTTGTCCATGTAATGCTAGTTTCTCAGCCGCAATTACGTGTGGAGCTATTTGTTTATAATTTTCAGGTTTTTTAGTAAGTTTTGTATGTATGACAAGATCTTCAATGTCTACTTCACCATTATTTAATTTTTTAATAACATCTTTCACAATTTTTTTTGCTTGTGTTGGTGAAGCATGTTTAAGTATAGCTTCTAAAATATCATGTTGTGTGTTTTTAGCTACAGCAGCCCAGTCACGACGAACTAACTCTAAACCTTTCACTGTGATAACATCATCAGCAATGACCGCATATCTTTTTTTAGTAACGAAGAATCCTCTATCATAATAACCTTCCAATTCGAGTTCCATATCATTTGGAAGGTTTTGGTTTATGGAGCCAAGAAGCTCCGTAACCTCTTCTTCGATTTTTTTTGGAATGCTCATTCGATTAATACACCATTAACTATTCCTTTTTGTCCAGGTCTTGATGTTATTTTTGCTTTACCAATTTCAGTTTCAACAATTGCACCTTTTGTAATAATATTTCTTCTTACGAAGTGGCTGTTTGCACTGTTTTCGAGTACGGTTTTTATTTCAACATTTTTGCTGGAGTTGTCTTTAGGATCAATAACATTGATTCTATTTGCAACAGTAGCTCTTGTTTTTGTGCAGTTTCCTCTTGCTACTATTTCTTTTTTAACTTCTTCTCCAATTCTTGTTTCTGCTGGTGTTCTTCCGAATTCAGCATTTCTTTTATTTTTATTTCTTCTTGATCTTGCTCCGGATGGTCTTCTTAAGGAGCTTCCTTGCCATATTGCCATATTTTCACCTCATGTTTAATGTAAATTTATACTTAATAAGTTGAAGTATAATTTAAGTAAATCCGTATAATACTCATCAACTTTTAAAAGTTATTGTATGAAAGTAAAATTTGTATATATTATTTAATCCATGTTTTTAGATTTTATATTACCTTTATTGATAATTAACTTCTAGAATCATCAATTATCTTCTTGTAATTTGTACGGGATTACTATAAAGATAATAAGAGTATTATAATACTATACTATTTTTACAATAATATTATAATATATTATTTCAATTATATTTATATTTATTTATCCAATTTCAAAATACTTGTTACATAACATAATAGGTTATTGACTATTATTTAGTATAATTTTATAAAATATTGTAATAATAATATATATTATAGATAAAATAAAAAAATTATTTTTTTAAATTGATTTTCATAATTAATTAATTGATTAATTGAAGGAGTTAAATAATGGCATACAATGATGATAAAATAAACATGGTTCATGGTGCTGGTGGAGAAGTTATGCAAAGTATGATTTCAGACATCATATTAGGTAATATTTCAAAAACTAGTGTAAATGGTGGAATTGGTTTAGAAGCATTAGATGATAGTGCAACAATACCTTTGGATGATGACCATGTAGTTGTAACAACTATTGATAGTCACACAGTACAACCTTTATTCTTCCCAGGAGGAGATATTGGAAGAATTTCAGCTGCAGGAACATTAAATGATATAGCAGTAATGGGAGTAAAACCAGTATCTTTAAATAATGCAATGGTTATAAGTGAAGGTTTTCCACGTGATGATTTAGAAAAAATTATTAAATCTATGAATGAAACGTGTGAAGAAATAGGGGCTGCAATAATCACTGGAGATACTAAAGTAATTGACAGTGATAAATTGGATAGTATGATTATAACAACTGCAGGTATTGGTATAGGTAAGAAAGAAGATGTTGTAACAGACTCTGGATTAGAAGTTGGAGATAAAATAATTATCACAGGAAGTGTTGGTGACCATGGAATGGCTATAATGTCAAAAAGAGAAGGATTTGGTTATAATACTGAATTAAAATCTGATGTAGCTCCTGTATGGAGTATGGTTGAAGCAGCTAAAAATGTGGGAACAATTACGGCAATGAAAGATCCAACACGTGGTGGAATAGCAAATGCATTAAATGAAATGGCTACTAAAGCATCTGTAGGGATGATGCTTGATGAAGAAAGAATTCCAATCAAACCTGAAGTAAATGCTGTTTCTGAAATGTTAGGAATTGACCCATTTGAAGTGGCTAATGAGGGAAAAATAGTTATGGGTGTAAAAGCAGATACTGCAGATGATGTATTACAAGCTATCCAAAAAACAAAATATGGTAAAGATGCTCAAATTATTGGTGAAGTTACTGAAGGAAAACATGTAATTATGGAAACATTAATTGGAGGAGAACGATTAATTGAACCACCAATAGCTGACCCAGTGCCAAGAGTATGTTAAGTGATTTAAATGGAACATTTCATATTACGAGCTGAAGCTTTAATTATAGACATGATTATTGTAACATTATTTACTGCTTTAATTAATAATATTTTATATATATTATTATCTTTAATTGGTAATTCTATATTGCTTGCAGGATATGCATATGTTGTATTAATCATTGTAACGATGGCTTATTTCACATTTTTTGAAGCTAAAACAAATAAAACTATTGGAAAAAGAATTACTCACTTATATGTGTCTGATGTTGAAGGATATATGACTTATAAAAAAGCATTCATAAGAAATTTAACTAAATTATTTTGGATACCTTTGATAATTGATATTCTCATTGGTAAAATACTTAATTATCCTTCACGTTTATTTGATAAAATTGCAGGTACTGATGTGTATAAAGATGATGAATTAGAGTTAGTGGACTAAATAGATATAAAAGGGGAAAAATATTTTGTTAGATATAAAATTATTCAGAGAAGAACCAGAAAAAATTATGGAATCTGAGAAGAAAAGGTTTAGAGATACAACAAATGTTGAAAAAGTTATTGAATATGATAATTTATGGAGAAATGGATTAATGGATTTAAATAATCTACGATCTGAAAAAAATAAACTATCTAAATCTTTTAAACAAGCAAAAAAAGATGGGAATATTGAAGAAGTAATAAGTAAATCTAAACAAGTAGCTGAGGATATCAAAGAATTAGAACCAAAAATTGAAGAATATGAAAAAATACGTGATGAATACAGGTATAAAGTAGGTAATATAATAGATGAAAAAGTACCTATTTCTGATACTGAAGATGATAATGAAATAGTAAAAACACATGGGGAATTACCTTCATTTGACTTTGAACCTTTAAATCATGTGGATTTAATTAAAATTATTGATGGGGCAGATACAGAAACAGCATCTGAAATAGCAGGATCTCGATTTTATTACTTAAAACAAGATATTCTTTTCCTTAATTTAGCTTTAATTCAATTTGCTTTAAATGAATTAACTCAAAAAGGTTATTCTCCACTACAAACTCCTTTTTTCATTAAAGGAGAAGTGGCAGAAGAAACATCGGAATTAGGTGAATTTGAAGAAACATTATATAAGGTTGAAAATGAGGATTTATTTTTAATTGCTACAGCAGAACAAACACTAGCTGCATTACATAGAAATGAAATAATTCCATCTGAGGATTTACCTTTAAGATATTGTGCTCTTTCAACATGTTTTAGAAAAGAAGCAGGATCTCATGGAAAAGATACATTAGGTATTTTCAGAGTTCATCAATTTGAAAAAGTAGAACAATTTATATATTCAACACCTGAAGAATCTGGAAAAGAACATGAAAAATTATTAGAAGTAACAGAAGGAATATATCAAAAACTAGGACTACCTTATAGAATTGTTGGAATAGTATCATCTGCATTAAATGATAATGCAGCTATAAAATATGATCTTGAAGCATGGTTCCCTGGTTCAGAAACCTATCGTGAACTAGTATCCTGTACTAATTGTAAAGATTACCAAGCAAGAAAAATTAACACTAGATTTGGTAAAGCTGGAGCAGGAGATGCTCAAATACTTCATACATTAAATAGTACTGCTATAGCTACGGAAAGAACAATGTGTTGTATATTAGAAAACTATCAACAAGAAGATGGTAGTATAAAAGTACCTAGTGTTTTAGTACCCTACATGAATGGAAGAACTGTTATTGAAGCTAAAAAATAAATTTCTTCTCCTTTTATTTTTCATATCTTTTTTTTACATCAATTATTTTATATAAAAAGTAATATAATATTAATTATTAATAATTATAGTTATAACAATAATTCAATATATTTTATCCTATATTATAAGCTGAAAAAGTGATTATCATGAAAGCAAGTGAAATAATGACCGAAAATGTTCAAGTAGGAACAGTACCTGGAACAGTCAGTAGTATTTATGAAATTCTAAGAGAAAAAAAATTATCTGGATTACCAATAGTTAAAAAACAAACAGGTGAATTAGCAGGAGTAGTTACACGATCTGATCTTATCAAAAATCCTGATGAAGATCAAATTGCAATGGTTATGACTAGAAATCCTATAACCGCTGCACCAGATGAAGATGTGATATCTGTAGTTCATAAAATGATAAATAATAAAATTAGAAGAGTTCCAATAACAGAAGATAATCAAATTCTAGGAATAATTACTTCTGCAGATATAATCAATAAAGCATTATGGAAAATTAATAATACGGAACCTGTTGAAAAATACATGGTACATAATGTACCGACAGTATGGGAAAAAACACCATTACCTGTAGCGTATTCAATAACTAGTTATTTTAATTTTAAATCAGTAATTTCTTTAACTGATGATAGTAAAGCATCAGGAATATTAACGGAAACTGATTTTATTAATGAAAGTGAAGTTGTTGAAGAACAAACAATACATAATAGTTCAGTAAGTACTGAAGGAGATAAATGGACATGGAATAGTCAAAGTGTAATGTATATCCTAAAAAATAAGTTACGATTTTCAGATAAATTAGTTAAAGATGTAACTGGTGATAAATTGATTTCAATTACTCGTAAAACTTCAGTAAAGGAATGTGCTAATATTCTAAGACAAAATAATATTGAACAAGTTCCTGTATTAAATATGTCTGATGAACCTATTGGACTTGTAAGAGCAAGTGATTTGATGAGGGCTATGATTCAATAATTAGTATAAAATAGAAATAAGTATTTTATTTCTATTCTATTTTTTTTCTTTTGATTGCTGGTAAAATATTGTTGAATTTATTAATAAAGTCCTCTGTTTGTGGCATGCTTACTTTACCATTTTTATTAATGATTATATCATTATATTGTATGTATTCTGGGAATTGTTTTGTTTTTTTTTGTAAGTTATTTTTTTCTTGAATTGTCTTAAAGGTATTGTTTAAATCAATAGTATATGGTAATTGATAATAGTACATGTTTTTGTTATCTATATAAAATTTAAGTTCTGTTTTTTCATATCCTGTAATATCTAAGAATATTTTTTTGAAGCCTAATTTATGTAGTTCATTGCGCAGTGTTTTTATTAGATTTTTATCGAGTATATTTAAAGGTTCATCAACAGATATTGTTGCATTATAATTATCAAATCTAACTCTTATATTTTCTTGATGAATATATCTTTTAACAAGTTTTTCTGCTTCATAGATTAAATTTAATTTTTCTTCATTTACTGTTTCATTTGTTTTCACACGTGTTGCAAGACATGTTGTATCATTGGAGTAGTCTAATTTGAAATATTTAATCATTTCAAATACATCTTTTTTTGTAATTTCACATTCGATTAGTGGACTTGTCATGTTATACATAGAACTTACAAGAACACCTGGTCTGTCTTCAAGAAGATCTGTTAAATTTGTTCCTTCAAGGAAGTATTCATATTTATCAAATTCAGGTAATTTTTGTATATTTGAGTACATTAATTTTCTACAATTGTAACATCGTTTAGGGTTGTTTGATATAAACTCTGGATCTTCTAAGAAATCTAATTTAATTATTTCATGTTTAAGATGGAATTCTTTTGATTTTTTTTGAGTATATTCTATGAATTCTTTTGGCATCATATTATTATCTATTGTAACAAGTAGTGAGTCAGGACTTACTTGTGATAAAATATATGCTATTAAGGTGCTGTCTGATCCTGCACTGAATGCTAATATGCATTTTTTATCTTTTAAAAATTCTTTTAATCTTTTTATCTTATTTTCTAATTTCATCTTATCAACTGTAATTTTCTTTGATATATTCGATGACTTTTTTTGCATCATTGTATTTGATATCAAATTTATTTTTGTTAATATATTTAGTTAACGTTGTTATATTATTTTTGGATAATAATTGTGATTTTTTAATTGTATATTCAAAAGAACGTTTAGGGTAATATGTTTGCTTAGCTATTGATAATAACTCTTCTTCTTCTTCTTGAGTTATAATCTTGTTCTTTTTAGCTGCATCTAAATTATATCTCATATTAATCAATGATTCTGACATTTGTTCTAGTGTTTCAGGATTTAATGCAACAGCAACATCATCATCTGATTCAATAACTCCAGTTTTATAATCATTAAAAATATCACCGACACCAATCATACCATAGGGGTATAATTCACAAGCTCTTAAAGCACCTATACTAGAACCACCAACAACAGCAATATTTTTTTTAAGAGCAGATAATATTTCTTTATGAGCTACTGCAGGACTTTGATGGAAAACACCATCAATAATGCCAATAACTTCAATATCATCTCTATTAGATAGTAAATTTGATATATCGCCTCTTTTTACAGGAGGTAAATATTCAGCATCTAATATCGTACGTGCTTCTTCAAATGAAATAGATAATCCTGTATATATTACAATGGTCATAAAAACACTCCTAATTGATAAGTTCATCATGTAATTTTATAAGACGATTAATAGAATCATTACTCATACCTTTATTGGTCCATTTCTTTATCACAAAATCTAAATCTACAAATTTAATGCCATGAACTAAATTATCTGCATGAGCCACTATTTTTTCTTCAAGAGTCTCTGGAATATAATTTCTAGGGGGTAATTCTAATTTTTTTGCTTCTAATGGTGTTATTCCAGCACCTATATGACGTTCAGTTATTTTACAAATGCGTTCATCTATATTTAATTCACGTAAAAGATCTGCTCCAATATACGCATGTTTAACACTAGATGTAACTGTTCTTCCAACATCGTGTAATTTAGCTCCAGCTTTTATGAGCTCTTTATCTATGTTATCGTAATGTTTTGTAATCTCTTGTGTTCGTTTATAAACTGTATTGGAATGATTTATAATATACTCAGAACATTCAAGTTCGTTATATATTCTATTAATTAATTTATCAATATTTTTCATGGTAAATCTCCGAAGTAATAATTAAATTCAATAAAAAAGAATATTATAAAAAAAGAAGGTGTTTAAGGTTATTCATTAACTGTGTATGATGATTCTAACTTTTTAAGATCGTTTATTATATCTGTGTTATCTTTAAATTCTAGTTTCTCATTGCATCTTGGACATATAAATTGGAAGTCAGTAGCTTCATCAAAGGGGTATCTACAACCATTAGGACATACAAAGAACATATTATTTTCTTCAAATTCTAATGATTCCTTAATTTCTTTATTATGGTGGTTGTATTGTTTTTCTAATATTTGTGCAGCTTTTCTAGAATCGAATCTCCAGTAATATGTGAACCATTGAGTTTCAGGATCTTTTTTTCTAGTATAATTAGCCATACCTACATCATAGAATTTGTATAAAATTTTTCTAACAAAATTTAGTTTAATGCCTGTAGCTTCAGCTATTTGTTCATCTGTAACTTCTGCTGTGAATAAACAATCTAATATTTTTTTACTGGTATCTGCATCATGAGTAAGTTCATATGCTAATTTTTTAACATTGTGTTCATTTAAGAATTTAGAATCATAATCAAATGTATATTTAACTTTTTTCCTAGCCATTATATTATCTCTCTTATTTTTATATATACTCATTCTAATAGTATGTTTCAATACTAATTAAAATAGCTTTTTTAAATCATTATATTTAATCATTGAATTTTTTTTATTTTTAATCTATTTTTAAATAGTATTAATTTTATAATGATTTTATTTTTATTTAGTTGAGTTTGTATACATTTAATAGTTTATTAAATGGAATTATTTCATAAGGTTAAAAAAAATAACTAATATATTATTATGTTATTACATATTATAAATACTTATTCAAAACGGATTAACACTGCAGGGATATGTGTTACAGTTTTTAACATATCATTTGTTATTTGATTATAATCAGTATCAAAAACATTTTGCATATTATATATAGTTTCAAAAAAATTTTCATTATTTTCTTTTTGACATTTTTCAGCAATAGTTCCTAGTTCAATTAATTTATATATATTGCACTTTATTGTAGATGCAAGAATAGTTGGACCTACTTTTTTAGAAAATATTTTTAGAAAGTAGCCAATTATACCTGTATTGTTTTTAATACTATTTAGGGATAATGGTATTGTTGTGAAGAGTTTTTCATGTATTTCATACGTAGCATCAGTATCTATTATTATAATATGCACATCTTTTCCACAGATTTCCTTAATATTCTTCTGAATTTTATGAGCACTTTTCATTGGATTTTCAGGTAGTAATGATACATATTGTCCTGGAACATTACTTAAATCAACTCCTGCTTCAGCAGTTGGTTGTAATGCATGCTTTAAACCATATTTCTCTAGAATAAATTGTTTATGAACTCTTGCTTCGGGAGGCATTTTTCTAAGATTATTAATTGTTCTTTTTTTATATTTTAGTAAAGGACCTAAAATGTAACCCCAAATGTATCTACCCCATAATTCTGTTAATATGTAAGCAAGAATTCCTGGGATGTATTGTGATTCATCTACTAAATTATTTTCTGCAGTTGAAATAGGTGTTTCACTAATAATAATATAATCATTATTTTCACAGACTTCAATTATGCCTTTTATTATTTTAGAATAACCTTCACCTGGTATAATATATTCTGTTTTTATAGGGATTGTTTTATAAGTCATATTCATAATTCTTAATATATATTATATAATTATACTTTTCCGAGAGTATCTCCTCTTAATCCTCGACGTAGTGTTTCAAGGGAAATTATGTCATTTGAATTAATATTTCCAAGATTCACTGTATTTCCTAGTTTGAGAATTAATGCTATTTGTTGATTTTTTTGAGGAGCTTCCCATAATAATTTTTCAGTTTTTGTTTTCATAGATATTTCATCTATTTCATCTAATTTAACATTACCATTTGAATCATAAATTCCAATATTTTTACCACTTTCACGACCTTCAATAATAACCATATCACTTCCTGCTTCTATGTCTTTATTTATAAGATTAATTCTTTGTTCAAGACTATATTCTTTGTCTTTTTCTGGATTTTTTTTACCGATTTCACTTAATGTATAGAAACCTAATTCTTTTGATTTTGTAATTAATTCTAATCTTTTTTCTGAAGAAATGGTAGTTGATCCATCAGATATTTCCACAGCATTAAAATTTAATTTATCTATTTCATTGAAATATTCGTCTATTTTGTCTTTTTTATTTGCTAATTCAAATAATGTTCCTCCAACATATGTTTTAATATTGTATGAATGGTATAATTCATTTTTATCTTTAATTATTTCTTGATTGTATAATATGGATGTACCCCATCCATATTTCAATAAATTAAAATAATCTCCAGTTAACTTTAGCATATCTTCAATATTATTATAACTCATGCCTTTATCTAATACCATGGTATTTGTATTTAAAGAACCTACATCATCTAAAAATTCAAAAGCTCTCATATTGTCTTCTCCATATTGTTTTTATAGAATAATTCATTAATTACTTATTACATTTTAATTTTTTATTATATTAATATATAAGTAACTTTGAATGTATTTTTTTTAAGATGGGGTGTTCTCCAAAAATAAATTCATTCAATAAATTTTTATTTATTTATATAATTAATGTATATGTTATTAGCACTTTAAAATTTAATTTTCAATTTCAAGAGTACTATTTCTGATTGAATGGTTTTATATTCTATATTTCATCTATTTCTATTCAAAATAAAATTTGGAATTATATTATAATATCATATTTATGACTTTTAGTTGTACTCTTGAGTAATATTTATTAATAGGCATTTGAAGATTAGTATAAATTATTTTATTAAATTCTCACAGTTTTATTTAAATAAGCAAGTTTTTATATATTTTATAAAACATAGAAATATATAATATAAATTTGATTATTTTAGAAAATAATATATTTTTAAAAAATAATATATCTTAAATTAATATTGTCAATTATGTTTAGTAATTATTTTGATGATATGGATTAGTGATTAACTGAGTTATTTAATCTCATACTTTAAATTAATTACTTACAATATCTACCAGTAGTTTTTAGAACTATTTACTAAAAAATATTTTTTTAATAATACAACATATAATAAAAAGATATTAAATAATTTAATAATAAATATAATATTAATAAGAACTGTTATTAATTACAACATAATAGTGAGGGTGTTAAGTGAAATCTCTAATAAATAATAGCTTAGATTCAGAAGCTAATAATAATTCAACAGAAAGACGCAACATATCTAATTCTAATGAAGAGGATATTAATCAAACATTATTACAATTTATAAATGAAAGTAGAGCAAAAATATTTGTTATAGGTGCTGGTGGAGCTGGAAATAACACTATTTCTCGTCTAGGTGAAATTGGTATTGAAGGTGCTGAAACAATATCTATAAACACTGATGCACAAGACTTATTCTACTGCAAATCTAAAGATAAAATATTAATTGGAAAAGAAACTTGTGGTGGACTAGGTGCTGGTGGAAGACCTGAAGTAGGAGAAGCTAGTGCTGAAGAAAGTGAAGAAGAAATAAAAAGAAGAGTAGATGGGGCTGACATGGTTTTTGTAACATGTGGTCTTGGTGGAGGAACAGGTACTGGATCTGCACCAGTAGTTAGTAGAATAGCACAAAAAAGTGGAGCATTAACTATTGCGGTAGTAACTATGCCATTTAGTGCAGAAGGAATTAAAAGAAGAGATAATGCTGAAAGAGGACTTGAAAAACTTCAAGAATCTGCAGATACAGTACTTGTAATTCCTAATGATAAATTATTAGAAGTAGCACCAAGTTTACCGATTAACAAAGCATTCATGGTTTCAGATGAATTATTAGGTAGAGCTGTAAAAGGAATCACTGAATTAATTACAAAACCAGGATTAGTAAGTCTTGATTTTGCAGATATTAAAAGTGTAATGAAAGATAGTGGAATGGCTATGATTGGTATGGGTGAATCTGATACTGGTGATAGGGCAGTAGAATCAGTTAATGAAGCTCTTAACAGCCCATTACTTGACTTAGATATATCTAATGCAAAAAGTGCTCTTGTTAATATAAGTGGTAGTAGTGATTTAACATTAAATGAAGCTGAAAAAATAGTACAAATAGTGGCAGATGAACTTGATCCTGAAGCAAATATTATTTGGGGTACACAAATAGAAGATGATCTTGCAAATACAGTTCGAACTACTATTGTTATTGCAGGTGTAAATTCTCCATCTATTATGGGTTCTAATGATTCACACAAAGAAAAAGCAAGGGGAGAAACACCAACACCGGACAATGATTTAGAAGAATTTATTGATGATGTATTCTAGACATCTTCAGTTATTTTTTTATTCATTTATTTTATTATTTTTTTAATAAGAAATTTATTATCAATATCCTCAGATTATTTTATCTAAAATTAAAGAATTAATTTATAATTTTTCAATTATATTCAAATAATAACCTATTTAAGATATACTTTGTTTTCCTGTTTTTTTTAAAAATAGTTAAATGGGGAAAATACAAAGCTTTATTAATATAGAAATTAATAAATTATATATGATCCCTAAACTTAGGTTTTAAATTTTCTCATTTTGAATTTTTAATGCAGGTAGTAATATGAATATAAACAAAGAATCAGTACGTGGTTTTTTAAAACAATGTGAAAGAGTTCTAAGAATTTCAAAAAAACCTGATAATGAAGAATATAAAACTGTATCTAAAGTTACAGGCATTGGAATTATCATAATTGGTGTAATTGGATTCATAATAGCACTATTATCACAAGTAATATTTTACTCTTAATTTTGTTTTATTAAATTACTAATAAATGAATAAATAATCGAAATATTATTGTTAAATAATATTTAAGAATACAATGAATAAGATATATAATATCTTTTGAACAAGGATAAAAGTGAAAATATGTTTTACGCAATGAGAGTAATTATTGGACAAGAAAAAAGTGTAGCTGCATTGTTAGCACAAAGTGTTAAACATGAAGATACTGGAATTTCTGCAATTCTATCTCCTGAGTCAATGCAAGGTTATATTTTTGTCGAATCTGATAAAGCATTAGATATGAGGCATCCTGCACTTAAGGTTCCTAACTTGAGAGGTTTAGTCGAAGGTGACGTGGATTTTGATGAGCTTAAATCATTTCTAAATCCTGAACCAGCAATGACCAATATTGCCAAAGGTAGTGTTGTTGAATTGACTTCAGGACCATTCAAAGGTGAAAAAGCAAAAGTAGTTAGACTTGATGAAGCTAAGGAAGACGTTGTTCTAGAATTAATAGAAGCAGCAGTTCCTATTCCTGTCACAGTAAAGGGTGACCAAATCAGATTAATACAAAAGGAGGCTGAATAGTGGCTAGTCAAACTATTGAAATCCTAGTGGAAGGTGGAAAAGCCACACCGGGACCACCTTTAGGTCCAGCTATAGGTCCATTAGGTATTAATATGATGCAAGTTGTTGAAGAAATCAATAAAAAAACTGCTGATTTTGATGGTATGAAAGTACCAGTAAAAATAACTGCAGACCTCGATACAAAAGAATTTGAAGTATCTATAGGTACACCACCTACAACTGCTTTAGTTCTTGATGAATTAGGTATCGAAAGTGGTTCTCATGAACCAGGTACTGAAGTAGCAGCTGATTTCTCAGTTGAACAAGCATTTAAAGTTGCAAGAATGAAATATGATGACTTACTTGCTAATGATTACAAACATGCAACAAAAGAAGTAATCGGTACATGTGTAAGTATGGGTATAAACGTTGAAGGTAAAGACGGACGTGAAACTCAAAAAGACATCGATAATGGAGATTATGATGAAGTATTTACACAATAAATACTTTAAATAATTTTTTATTTCATGAAGTAACATTTATTTATTTAATATTAATCAAACGATTAGGCTTTAAATATAAAAATTTTATACAATGTACATAGTACATAATTTATTTACACGTTGAACTAGATTTATGAATTTAAATCTTGTTCTTTGGAGGAAATTGAATGACACAAGTAATTGAAGAAGCAGTGAAGAAGGTTAAAGAAGAATCTAAACCGAGAAACTTCACACAGTCTATAGATGTGGTCATAACCATCAACGATTTAGACATAAATAAACCAGAAAACCGTTTAGATGAAGAAGTGCTTCTCCCTAATGGACGTGGAAAAGATATTAAAATTGCAGTTATTGCTGAAGGTGAATTAGCTTACCAAGCAGAACAAGCAGGCGCAGATATCGTAATTAACAAAGAAAAATTAGAAGAATATGGTAAAAACAGACCAGAAGCTAAAAAATTAGCAAATTCTTATGATTTCTTTGTAGCACAAACTGATTTAATGCCAACTGTTGGTAGATTCTTAGGTCCAGTATTAGGTCCAAGGAAAAAAATGCCTAAACCAATTCCAGCAAGTGCAAATCCAGAAGTTATATTAGGAAGACTTAGAAGTACTATAAAAATAAGAGTGAAAGACCAACCTATTATACAATCTATTGTAGGATCAGAAAATATGACTGAAGCAGAAGTTGCTGAAAATATCGATGCTATAATGGATGTACTTGATCGTAAATTAGAAAAAGGTTCTAAACAGATCAAATCAATGTATTTAAAAACTACAATGGGACCTGTAACGAGGGTGATCTAGATGAATCACGTTGCAGATTGGAAAAAAGAAAAAGTAGCTGAATTAGAAGATTTAACTAATGCTCATGAAATAGTTGGTATTGTAAACTTAGCTGATATTCCAGCAAAACAATTACAAACTATGAGAAAATCTTTAGGTGATAAAGCAATTTTAAAAATGTCACGTAAAAACTTTATTAAAATTGCATTAGAAAACGCTGAAAAAGAGGTAGTTGAAGATTTAAGCAACTACCTCGAAGGTCAACCAGCAATGGTCTTCACAGAAACAAATCCTTTCAAACTATTTAAAATATTAGAAGATAGTAAAACGGAAGCTCCAGCAAAAGCTGGAAGTATAGCTCCAGCGGATATCGTAGTTCCAGCAGGAGATACATCTTTCCCACCAGGTCCAATTCTTGGTGAATTACAACAAGCAGGTATTCCTGCAAAAATTGATAAAGGAAAAATTGTTGTAACAGACGACGCTACTGTTGTTGAAGAAGGCAATGAAATTCCTAAAAACGTTGCAGATATCTTAACAAAACTTGAAATTCACCCTATGGAAGTGGGAATAGATCTACTAGCAGTTTGTGAAGGAGACACAATATATACCGCTGATGTTTTAGCAATTGATGAAGAAGAAACTATTCAAATTATTGCAACAGCATATCAAAGTGCACTTAACTTATCAGTTTATGCAGGTATATACAACAGCGAATCTACCCCTGTAATTATACAAAATGCAGCTAGAGACGCATTAAACTTAGCTATAAATGCTAATATATTAACTTCTGAAACAACTGATAAAATATTATCTAAAGCTTACTTACAAATGTTAGCAGTAGCAGGTAAATTATCTGCAGAAGCATTAGATGATGAACTTAATGAAAAATTAAGTTCTCAAGCTACAGCAGCTCCTGCAGCAGCTCCTGTTGAAGATAATACAGAAGAACCTGAAGAGGAAGAAGAAGAGGAAGAAGCACCTGCAGCAGCAGGTCTTGGAGCTCTCTTTGGATAGACTTTAAAGGTACTAGTAAAACGGAAACTAACTAATCTTGAAAGCAATTTGAGATTATATTTATAAAAAATTAAAAAGATAAATTGTATTTATTAAAATACATATAAATTAAATTAAAAAGGTGTATTAACATGGAATACGTATACGCAGCATTATTATTAAACGCAACTGAAAAAGATATTAACGAAGAAAATGTTACAGCTGTATTATCTGCAGCTGGAGTAGAAGTAGATGACGCAAGAGTAAAAGCTTTAATCGCATCATTAGAAGATGTAGATATTGAAGAAGCAATCGCAACAGCAGCAGTAGCAGCTCCTGCAGCAGCTGCAGCACCTGTAGCAGAAGAAGCAGCTGAAGAAGAAGTTGTTGAAGAAGAAGAGGAAGAAGAAGAAGAAGCAGCAGCAGCTGGATTAGGTGCTCTCTTCGGATAAGTAATTTATCCTTTCTTTCTTTTTAATTTTTTTTATTAATTTCTAATTTTATTTTATAGAGTATTTTTTTGTCAATAGTATATTTTTTTTTATTCTATATTTACGCTATTTTTATCTTATTTTCATGATTTATGATTACTTTTTTATATTATAACGAAGAGAAATTTAATCATAATAAATAAATATAAAAATTAATTATGTTTATTTCAATTATTTAAAATAATTAATATATAATTTATTTTCAAAAAAATTATTTAAGTGAATTTTTTATGACTTATGAACTTGAACAATTAGGATATAAGAAACAAGTCTGTCAAAAATGTGGAAATACTTTCTGGTCTATTCGTGAAAGATCAACGTGTGGAGATGCTCCATGTGATGAATATGAATTTATTGGAAATCCAGTGACAGATAAGCAATATGATTTAATGGGAATACAAAAGAAATTTAAAGGTTTCTTTAAAGATCATGGTCATACTCCAATAGACAGATATCCTGTTTTAGCTAAACGATGGAGAAATGATGTATTTCTTGTAGGAGCTACAATTTATGATTTCCAACCATGGGTAACTAGTGGTATGGTAAGACCTCCTGCAAATCCTTTGACTATTGCGCAACCGTCTATTCGATTGAACGATGTAGATAATGTGGGAAGAACTGGAAGACATATGACTTGTTTTACTATGGGTGCACATCATGCATTTAACAGTGTAGAAAATGATGTATACTGGAAAAATGAAACATTAAGGTATTGTCATGACTTTTTAGTAAGTATTGGAATCAATCCTGAAGAAATTACTTATATTGAATCCTGGTGGAAAGGAGGGGGTAATGAAGGTCCTTCATTTGAAATATGTGCTCATGGAGTAGAACTTGCCACATTAGTTTTTATTCAATATGCAACAACAAAAGATGGTCTTAAAGAAATACCTTTAAGAATTGTGGATACAGGTTACGGTTTAGAACGAATTGCATGGGTAAGTCAAGGAACACCAACAGCTTATGATGCAACATTTGGTCCTGTTATTAATAAATTAACTGATATAAGTGGAGTTGAATTAGATACTGAAATTTTATCAGAAAATGCTCGTATTGCAGGTATGATGGATATTGAAGATATATCTGATTTAAAACTTTTACGTAAAAAAGTAGCTGATAAATTATCTTTAGATCCTGATGTACTTAAAAAAGCAACTGATCCAATGGAAGCAATTTACATTGTTGCAGATCATACTAGATGTTTAAGTTTCATGTTAGCTGATGGAATTATTCCATCAAATGTAAAAGAAGGTTATCTTGCAAGATTAGTTCTAAGACGTACAGTTAAATATATGAATGAATTAGGTCTTAATGAATCATTATCGGATATAATGAAAATGCAAGTAGATTTCTTATCAAAAACATATCCTGAGATAAATGATAATAAAGAGCATATAATTAATATAACTGATTTAGAAGAAGAAAGATATCATACAACTTTAAGAAAAGGGGAAAATCTTGTAAAAAGATCAATTAAAACTCTTAAAAAGGAAAATAAAACATCTTTTCCTAATGATATGTTAATTAATTTCTATGATTCTCATGGTATACCTCCAGAAACAGTAGAATCTATATCTAATGAAAATGATTTTGATGCAAATATACCAGATAACTTTTATACTCAAATAGCAGCTGCTCATGAAGAAGAAGTTGATGAAGAAAAAGAACAATTAGAACTTGATTTTCCTAAAACAAAATTATTATTTTATGATAATTTAAAACAAAGAGAATTCACAGCAAATGTACTAGGAGTAGTTGATTCTAATAAAATTATTCTTGATCAAACAATATACTATCCAGAAGGTGGAGGACAACCATCTGATGAAGGTACTATAACACGAAAAGATGGTACAATATTAAACATAATATATGCTGAGAAAATTGATGATATAGTATTACATCATGTAGCCAAAGAAGACATATCTAAATTAGAAAATATTGTTGGTGAAGAAATTAATGGTGAAATTGATGCATTACGTAGAGATTTACTGACTAGAAACCATACAGCTACACATATAGTAATTTCATCTGCTAGAAAAGTTCTTGGAAAACATATTTGGCAAGCAGGTGCACAAAAAGGACTTGATAAAACAAGAATTGATTTATCTCATTATAAACGAGTAAGTCATGAAGAACTTCAACAAATTGAAGCACTAGCTAATAAAAGAGTTCAAGAAAACTATCCTGTTAACATAAAATGGTATGATAGGACTGATGCTGAACGTAAATATGGGTTTAGATTATATCAGGGAGGAATAGTTCCAGGTAAAAATATACGTGTAGTGGAAATTCCAGGTATTGATGTAGAAGCATGTGCAGGAACGCACTGTGAAAGTACTGGTGAAATAGGGGTAATTAAATTACTAAGAACTGAAAGAGTACAAGATGGTGTTGAAAGATTAGAATATGCAGTATCTGATTCTGGAGTTAAAAAAATACAAGAAACTGATGATATTTTAAAAGATAGTAGTGAAATATTTGGAGTAGATGCTGAACAATTACCAAAAACATGTAATAGATTCTTTACAGAATGGAAAGAACAACAAAAAACTATTAAATCACTTGAAAAACAATTAGCAGAAGCTAAAATATTTTTACTTAAAAATGATGTTGAAGAGATTAATGGTTATAAAATAATTACACAAGTATTAGATGTAGAACCTGGTCAATTAAGAGAAATTGCTATTAATTTAGTTGAAAAAGATGAAATTGCTGATATTGCAATTGTAATTAATAATAATGGTAATATTGTAGCATCATCTAATGATAAAATACTTGATAGGGGTATGAAAATGGGTGATGTAATTAATGATATTGGTAAATTCCTTGGAGGTAGGGGTGGAGGAAAACCTACACTTGCACAAGGAGCAAAAATGACAAATCTTGATAAACAAGATGATGCATTTAATGCGATAAAAGATCAAATTAGAAGTTGGAATTAATTTTTTTCAACATTTATTTTTTTTAATTTTTTTATAATACACTAAATATAATAAAAAGTATAAGTAATTAAATTCTATTTTAAGTTTTTCAATTTAATTATTTAAACTACAAGTGAAGCTATTTTTTAGAAAAAAACTTAGCTTTGTGTTATACATATAGTAAGAGTGGAAATATGACAAAAACTTTAGAAGATATTCAGAAGAAATTAGATTCAGGAGATGCAATAGTTTTAACTGCTGAAGAACTTAAAACTAAATTAAGAAATGATGAAGAAGTTACATTAGATGATGTTGATGTTGTAACTTGTGGTACTAGTGGAGTTATGTCTGGTACAACAGCATTATTCCATATTCAGGTAACAGAACCTGGAGCATTTAATAAAGCAAAAGAAGTCTATCTCAATGGAATACCTGCATATCCTGGACCTTGTCCTAATGAATTATTAGGGTCTGTTGATGTAATATTATATGGTACTAATCATAGTGAAACTATTGATGAATATGGTGGTGGATTTTTAATAAAAGATTTGCTTTCAGGTAAAGAAATTGAAGTAAAAATTGTGGATATAGAGAATAATGAATTTACTAAAAGAATTACATTAAATGAAATTCCTTATGCTAGGATGATTGGTACAAGAATGGCATTTAAAAATTATAATTCATTCACAAATCCTCAACCAGGAGCACAAAAATCAATATTCAACGTTTCACCAATGGAAGGACCATATAATTCATATTCTTTTTCAGGATGTGGGGATGTCAATCCATTAGCTAATGATCCAGAACAAGCTGTTATAGGACCTGAAACAAAAATATTATTAAATGGTGCTCAAGGAGTAATTATTGATAATGGTACTAGAAGTTCTTCAGAAAAGCCAAACCTATTATTAACTGCAGATATAAAAGATATGAATTCATATTATGTTGGTGGTTATAAAACAGGTATGGGTCCTGAAGTATTTGATTCTGTAGCAATACCAATACCCGTACTTAATGAAGATATTTTAAATAACTTGAAAGTACTTAATAAGGATATTCAATTACCTGTATGTGATATTCATGGAAGACATTTACCAATAGATACTGTAGATTATACTATGTGGGATGGGGATATAGAATATAGACCTACAGTAGATGTATCTAAATGTTTTAATTGTATTCCATGTCTTCCAAATATTTATTGTCCTGTAAATGCATATAGTAAAGATAAAACAATTGATACAGAATTATGTTATGGGTGTGGATATTGTGCAACTGTATGTCCAAGAGGTGTTCCTAGTATTAAAATGGGATCTATAAAGATTGAATCTGAAGATAAAGAAAGAAATATTCCTGTAACTTGTAGGCAATCGGATAAAAAACGTGCAATGGAAATAGCTGATGAACTTAAGAAAGCAATACTGGATGGTTCATTTAAATTATAATCTCCTTTTTCATTCTTTTTTTTATTTTTTTAATCAATGTTTATATATAAATTAAAAATTATAATATATAATATATGATTCGAGCAGTATTTTTTGATATGGATGATACATTATATGATACATCAGGATTTGCAGCTATTGCACGTAGGGCTGCAGTTAAATCAATGGTTCATAATGGACTTAAATGTACTGAAGATGAAGGTTATGAATGTTTAATGGAAATTATCAAAGAAAAAGGTTCTAATTATAATAAACATTTTAATATTTTAACAAAGAAGATTAATGGTGAAGAAGATCCCTTAATTATAGTAAATGGGATAATTACATATCATAATACAAAATTTGCTATGTTAAAATTAGAACCGGAATGTTTTTCAATTTTATTATATTTGAAAAGTAAGGGATATAAGGTTGGACTCATAACTAATGGAAAGGAAATAAAACAATGGGAAAAATTAGTACGATTAGGAGTATATCCTTTTTTTGATGTTGTTGTTACATCAGAATCTGTTGGTGTAGAAAAACCTGATGCAAAAATATTTGAAATAGCTATGGAAAAATTAGGTGTGACTGAAGGAACATCATTGATGATTGGAAATAATTTTGATGTAGATATTATGGGTGCATATAATGCAGGTATTCAAAGTATGTTAATTAATTCAAAAATAACTGAAAATCAACAAAAAAAGTTAGATGAATTAAATTATCATGTTAAAGAATTAAATTCATTAATTAGTTTAATGAATATATTATAATTGGTAAATGATATGTTGTTTTGATATAAATATATTATAATTTCGTAAATTTAGTAATTTTGATGGAGGTTGTGTATGGTACAATCAGTAGTTATATTTTCTGAAATTATTCCAACAATTTTAGCTGTAAGTGGTTTATATTTCTTATTTTCAGGAGTTTTAGATAATAAGCGAACATATACTATTGCTGGAATTGGATTATTTGTTTTAGCAGTTTTTGTTCCATTTCTCATATTAGGTAGTATTATTTAATCTTTCTTTAAATTCTTTTTCAATTATTTTTTTATTTATTTTTAAAGGTCCTTTATTTTCTAATTTATATTTCGCGGTTATTGATGCAAAGAGTCCTCTTTCATATATTGATTTTGTATCTTGTTTTTTGGATATATATGCAGCTATGTATGTATCTCCAAGTCCTGTGGGATCAATCATTTTTTTGGTTTTTATTGCAGGAATATGTATTTTTTTATTTTGTGTATATATGTCTGAACCTTGTTCTGCTTTTGTCATGATTAATGTTTTAAGAGAATATTTCTTTATTATTTTTTTTATAGTATTTTTTGTCAAGGTATCTATTTTAAATGCTTGTTTCATTTCATTCTGGTCTAATGAAAGTATATCTGTGTATTTTAAGTATTTTTCTTTGTTTTTCCATTCTTGTTCTATTATGTTATTTTGAGTATCTGTTGAACGAAGGTATCCTTGGGCTACAAGGACTGTTTCAATGTTTTTTTCTTTGAAGTAGGCTATTGTTTCGGGAGGTATATCTCTTGTGGATAATGGTGAAAAGAGGACTGTGTTGTATTGTTGTATGTTTATTTTTGTTTGTTGGATATCATGAGGTGTTATTGTATTATTAGGTATTTTTGCTTTTTGTGTTCTTTGCATATTTTCTGAGTATATGTTTGTGTATTCCATAGTTTGTTGTTTTTTGATTATTTTGACTTTTTTGGTATTTGGAAATTTTTTAACTAATTCTAAATCATTTTCACCTAATGTAATTATTGAATTTGCTTGTTTATTTAATTGATGAAATGTCCATGACTGGTAGAATGTTGCACCACCAATTTGTGTATATGTATTATCTTTTGTAATTATAGTATCTTTAGTTATGGGACCTATAGTAAGTAAATTATCTTTCATAATTTTTTCCTTTTTTATAAATTATATTTTAGATTACCTTCATGTAAAATTGTGCCAATAAGAAAATGATTAATATTTTGTTTTTGGTATTTTTTTATAGCGGTATTTGTTATTCCACCAGCTATGATATGTTGAGTATATGGTGTTTCGTTAATAATTTTTTTAATTAGTTCAGATGATTGCTGTTGTTTTGTACCTACTTGGGTAATATTAAGGATTATTGTATATTTAGGTTTTATATTATTAATTAGTTGTATTATATTTTCAACATTAATTGCATTATTCTTTGAAAGAATTTCATTATTTTTAATATCTATACTTATAAGTAGGTGTTTTCTATCTATTTTTTTAAAAATTTTCATAGTTGTACTTATATTAGTCATAGTTTCAGTAGCTAATATAGAGTAAGTACTAATTTTTTGATTATTTTCAACATCTTTAATGTTTGAAATTCCATTATCTAGTAAAACTGGAATGACTTCATTAATTGATGATATAAGTGAATCATTGTTTCCATTATTCTCTATTTTATCTAAATCTGCAATGTATAATAGTTTAGCACCTTTTTTTTTAAGATTAATTGCTATTTCAAGAGGAGTATTACCATATATACTATTAAGATGTTTGTATGTGGATCTATGTCCTGATTTTCCACTAACACAGTCATTATTCATAATATCCATAACGGGAATAATCATAAAAACACAAGCTTATATTTTATTATTTCTTTCTTCTACGTACTTGTCAACTTCTTTTAAACTTATTTCAATAGCATCATCTGCAAAAGTTTCAGGTAATTCTAAATCAGAATCTAATTCAATATTTATATCAATATTGAAACTATCACTACTATTGTTTAAATTAATAGTAATGTTAATATCTTCAAATTCTTTTTTATTAACTTTCTTTAAAATATATTTTTCAGCACTGTTATAAGCTAAATCTATAATCTCTTGAATTTCAGTTTCAGTTAATGGTATCATATTAAATAATCTCCTATGATATTTTTATAAAATTAGTAAAATCATAAATATTTTTTTTTAAGTAAAAATGGTGGTTAAAATAAAATTAATTAATAGAAGAATTATTTCTTCTATTTATTGTTGCATTTGGTTCATAGCACTTTGAAGATTTGCTTGTAGTTCTTCAAGTTTGCTAGTCACACGTTTTTCTTGTTTTTCTATTGTTTTCTGTCTAATTTCAAGCATTTCAATACTGTCTTTTAAATTAGCTTCAGAATCAGATTTTGTTGTTTTTATAAGAAGTGGGCCTGCTGTTTTATATACATCTTGGTCATCGGATGTTTTTGATAATTCATCTAAAGCTTTTTTAGATTCGTTAATTTGTAAAGTCACAGTTTGTTTTTGCATAGCAATAGCTTGTGCTTGTTGTTGAACATCTTGAAATTGATTTAATTGTTCTTGAATGTTTTGTTGCATATCCATTTTATCACCTAATCTTTTTTTTTTATTTTAATAAAATAAATCTAAATTTCATTCTTGTATAATAAATAATAATATAATATATCTCTCATCTACTTTTTATATTTTTAATATTTCTGTGGATAAATTAATCCACCTAATATAAGAATTAATAGAAGCACGTAATGAAACAACATCTTTAGAATTAATTTTAATAATAATACTTTTTCCTTTTAATGTCATGATAGTCTTAGATCTATCATTATTTTCAAAGGATAATTCTGGTGATATTGAATTATAAATAATTTCTGCTTCATTAGTATTATCTAATTCAACTTCAAATATTGTTTCAATATTTTTTAATATATTATTTTTATTTTTCAATTTAATCACAAAGCTGTTTATTTATTTTATAATTTTTAACATATATTTTATATTGTGTATCTAAACCTTTTTTATCAAAAAAGGTAATAATTGCTTTATTATGTTTATTAGTTGTTTCATTAATATCTTGGATATTTACATAATTTTTTTTAATTTTTTCAGTAGGTTTAATTTGTGTGAAAAAATTATTTAATTCATTTAACGCTTTTGATTTATTAATAAATGTAATCTCATCATAGTTTACTTGGATTTTGTTCTTATTTGTTGCTAAAGAAACATTTATGTAAATACTAATTTCAGGATTTTCAATATCTTTTTTGATATTATAAATATTAATACTACTTGGATTACCTTTTGTTTCAGTTATAACAATTAATAGTGAATTTTCTTCAGGTACTTGGTTAATTATTTTTTTAAAACTAGATTTTCCTCTATTTATATAAACTGCATTAAAATAGTGTTTAAGGAATTGGACAAATCGTCTAGTAATTTGGGATGGTTTTCTACTAGTTGTAAGTATTATATCTGATTTTATTGTAAATATCATTGTAATACCTCTTTGATTAAATAATCTAATTAAAAATAGTGAATTAATAAAATTAAATAATAAAGGGTATATTACCCTTTATAAAAATAGTAAACTATTATCGAGCTTTTACAGTACGTTTAACAACAGGAACTTCTTTAAATAAAATTCTGTATCTGCATTTAGGACATTTTGATTCTGAATATTTTTTAATATCAACTGTTTGTCCACAATTAATGCATTTGTACATGCTTATTCTCCTCCAGTAATACGTTTAATGTTACGTTTTGCAACTTTTCCCATTGGTGTTGTAGGAATGTATGCTCCACCAGTAAATACATTACCGCATTTTTTACATTTCCATATACCTGCATGTGTTCTTTTTACACCAGGTCTATCACATCTAGGACAAATGTGTTTTGCATGCATTTTATCTTCAACAGCTTTAACTGTTCTTTTAGCTTTTCTACCATATCTAGCACCAAAACGACCAGTAGATCCTACTTTACTTTTTCTTACCATTTTTTCACCTTCCGTTAAGTTAATATTAAAAAATATCATATTATCTTTCTATAATACTCTAAATATTTATTGAAGATAATAACCTAATTGAGATTTAATTATATAACAAAAACCTATAAAATGTTATTTTAATTATTACTCATTCATGTATTCATTAACTAAAAAAGTAACAGCAAATAACTGTACTTCTAATAATTAGCTTTAAAAATAATATTATTTCGGAATTATACTAATAGACACCTAAAATCTATTATCCTTATAATATAACTATATAATATTTTTAGTCATCATATAATATAAAGTTTATTATTTTATCTTATTAATTATTGAAAATAATTGTTTTGATCTGGCTCGTGCAATGGTCATGGTTTTCATAACTTCTTGGAGGGTCATAGTATTCAAACCACATTTTTGAATAGCACATAAACTACCATCTTCTCTAAAACCAATGGAAATACTTGAATCCATTAAAGATTCTTCTGCAGACATGGGATCAACGATTAATTTATCATTAATTTTTACAATGGTACAGAGAATACTCTTATTTTTAATGGGTAATTTTGTTAAATTATCTTCATCAATAGTTAATTCATCATTTACACTAGTGGCAGTAGGAATTTTTGTTGTTAATAGGGCAGCTACCGCACCAAGGCATGCTGCATCCATAATATTACCATCAAAATCGATTATATCTATATCTATATGCAATTTCCAAACTTTACTACCTTCAACAATACATAGTTGTTCTAAGTCAATAAGTGGTGATTCACGTATAGCTCGGTCAACAACTCTAGAAATTTCAACAGCAAATTTATTTGGTGGTCCATATTCAAAATTACGACTTGCAAGGACTAATAATTCGGTATTGGTTATAATAATTCCTTTGTCTGGTGTATTATTAAAAGGGGTGGTTAATTGTGCTTTAATTCCAGCAACAACTGTTGTATTGCCTATGGATACCATTGCAGAACCATCCGCTTTTCCAATATAATCTGTTTTTATAGAAATTGGTCTATATTCCGTGAATTTTCTATTATCAATTCGTGTACCTTGGTTCAATAAATCAAATATCTTTTCCTTAGATATTTCAGATATTATATTTACCACTTGTATTTCCTCCATATTTATTAAGTAATGTTTGTTGTTGTAATTGATTAATATAATAACAGCCATCATAAGCTAATTGTAATGCATTTTCAAATTCTACATCACTAAGGTGACCATCCATTTGTAGAAATGTAATTTCACCAGTTCTTGGCATAATTGCAACAGGCATATCTGCTTGTCCTGTTTGATCTTCTTCTTCTGATAAATCAAGAACTATATGGTCATCTATTTTGCCTACAGCACAAGCACTTATCAAGTCTTTCATAGGAATTTCAGCGTCAGCTAAGGCTAAGCTAGCTCCAACTATACTTAAACATCTAGTTCCACCTTCGGCTTCAAGAACTTCTATGGAAATATCTATAGATGCTCTTGGATATTTTTCAAGAAAAATACTTGGAGTTATAGCTTCAGATATTAATTTTGATATTTCAGTAGATCTACGATCAGGTCCTGGTCTTTTTCTTTCTTTCACAGAAAATGGAGCCATATTATATTTACAACGTAATACTGCACCATCTGGTTTCGAATGTTTTTTGGAATGTAATTCACGTGGACCATAAACTCCGACTAATATTTTATTATGACCACATTCAATATATGCTGAACCATCAGCATTATTAAGAATACCTACTTCCATTTTCATATTTCTAAGAGAATTATATGTTCGCCCATCTTTTCTTGTATATTGATTATTCACTTTATCCCTCTCTTCATGGGTTTATAATCATGTTTTGTACAATCTTAATAAGATTATGTTTAAATGGTTCTTCTTCAATTATTTCTATGATTTGTAATATTTTTTCAACATTTTCTTTTAAACCATTTATCCAAATTAATCCATTTTTAGCAACAATCATATCTGTACGAATATATTCCTGTATCATACTTGTGATAAATGCATTTTCTTCGCTTAAAAAATGGACTGTTGGTTGTTTTACTCTAACAATAATACCTTGGTTAAATTTACCTAATCCTCTTGATCTTAATGTTAATTTAACTCTATTTATTTCATCAACATTTGCAACTCTTAGTAAAAGCATATCTTTAACATTAATAATATTATTGATATTTTGTTCATTATTGTCGTATAATTCTGATGTTGATAAGAATCCATGATATATATTATTAATATTAATAGACCATGAGGAATATGATGAACTAGTTACACGACCTATGATTAAATCTCCATATTGTGGTTTGTATGTGTATTTAAGTGGAATTACACTTATTTTTTCACTTTCAATGTAAACAAGGCCTGTCATGTCAGAATATATTTTACCCTTATCTCTAAAAGTACCTCTGCCTAATTTGTAATCATTGTCTGTTAATAGGCTTCCGGGAAGTACTACTTCTTTATTTTCTACAAATATCATTAGTATACACTTCTCAGAGAATTTATTTAAGTAATTTGGTTTCAACATCACCATGGGTTAAACCACTAAGTGTTGTGTAAAATTCATCTTGTAATCCACCAGGAATTTCAACAATTCCAATCCAACTTCCATCATTTTCCCATTCTTCTTTTATTAATGTACCATATTGGGTTATAGGAGTGTATGCTTTTCCAGCATAAATACCTGGTATTTTAACTGCAACTTGTACCTTTTCTATACTTATGGGTATTTTAGTTAAAATAGCTTTGACTGTTGGTTTTATCTGTTCTTGAACTGTTTTTAAAGGATCTATATGGACTTTAGCTTCTTCCATAGCTTTAGCAATACGTTTGGGTGGGTGGGGAAGTTTTGTTTGAGGGTTTATTGCTTCACGAGCTATTTGACTAATGACTTGTTTTGTTTTTTCTTCTTGCATTTTACGTCTTTGATTTGCTGTTATTTGAATAGTCCCTTTATGAATAATTTGATCTGCTACTTCAAGGGGATCTGTATTTTCAAATACTTTTTCCATTAATTCCTCAGATATTTTATCAGCTTTATGCGCATCTTTAAATATTTCTTCAACAGCAAGAACATCTGAAATATCTATATCTTCACCACGTTTATAATCTGCAGCAAGTTCGGCATCTACTAGTATTTCAAATCGTTCACCATAACTTTCTAAGCGAGCTATCACTGCATCATCAACATTAACCATATTTTTCACCTAAATTTATTTATCAGTTAATATATAAGTTCATTATTTTTTAAATTTTTATTTTTTTTATTTAGTTTATATAATATAATATCTATAATCTTTACTTAAAATTTTATATTTACTTAAAAAGTATATGGAAGATAATTAGTTTTATAGGAAAATTTAAAATTAGTTTCTTTTTAAAATAAAAATTAATTATGGTGGGGAATTGTTTTAGAAGAAAGTAGATGGGTATTTATTCATCTACGTCTTCACTGGAATTTTCTTTAATTTCTTCGTTTTCTTCTTTAGCTTTTTTTTCCGCTTCTTTTTTAGCTTTAGCTTCAGCTTTTTTAGCTTCTTTTTCTTCTGCTTCTTTTTTAGCTTTTTCTTCTGCTTCTATTTTTTCTTGTTCTTTTCGTTCAATGACTTTTTGAACATATTCGTCAATTTCTGTTTCATCAACTTTTCTGTATTTTGATGTTTCTTTATCTATTATTGAAATTTCAACACTATCATCAGCTAATTTACCATCAGTTGCTACAAAAATTCCTTCTATTGCAAGGTCAATTGCATCTTCTAATGAAATATCATTAGAATATTTTTCTTCAAATAACTCTAATGCTTTTTCACGTCCAAGACCTATTGCTGTTGCTTTATATTCAACTAATGCTCCACTAGGGTCTGTTTCGTAAATTTGACATTCATCATCGGACACTCCACCAATAATTAATGAAACACCAAATGGTCTAATTCCTCTTTGAGTGTATGTTTGTTCTAAATCTCCGATGTATTTTGCCAATCCTGTGGTGGATATTGGTTCATGGTAATTTAATTTGTTTATTTGTGCTTGGTTTCTTGCAATATCAATTAATCTTCTTGCATCAGCTACAAGTCCACTTGAAGCAGTAGCTATATGTTCATCAATTTTAAATATTTTTTCTATTGATGATGGTACTATTAATTTACTTTTTATTTTTTTATCTACAGCTAAAATCACACCATCTTTAGATACTATTCCTATAGATGTTGTTCCTCGTTTAACAGCTTCTCGTGCATATTCTATTTGAAATAAACGTCCATCTGGGCTAAATACTGTTAATGCTCTATCATAACCTGCATTTGCGAATTGTTGCATGTTTTTACCTCTTTTTAATTTATTTTCAATATTAGTATTAATTTAATTTATTTTTTTTTATTTTATTTTTACATAATTATATTTACATTTACTTATTATTACTATTTGTTATTAATATATTTGATGTAAATTTAGAATATATTATATACATATTTTTTTTTAATTAAATCTGATGTTTCTAAGTTTAAAGTTATTATACTAATCTACTTCAATATATTTTAATAAATCTACATGGAAAAACTTGATGAAAGAAATAATAATAGTCTTTATTTATAAATATCTATTACAATAGATATTTTAAAAAAAGTGTGATAAAACATCCATATTTAACTATTAATCATGTATATTAACAATTTTTTTAATAGTTTTTAATTTAAGGTTATATATGTAAATTACATTAAATCCATTCTATACTAGGGATATTTTTTTTAAATGTATTTAAACGTAGAATTCAATAGAGTTTTTAATTATTGTTTATTATTTTTTTTAAAAAAGAGCAACTGCTAAAAAAAACAATGTTATTCATGTAAAATTTTATTTATTTTACATTTTGAGTGATATTTGCTTTTTTAAAAAGTTAATTTTTTTGAATTTTGGAGAACACTCAAAAAAAGGAAAGTATGTAAGATTTAGTGAAATCTTATTGTGATATTATTATTTTAGCATTTTCAATAACATTTTCTACAAATTTACTACTACTTCCAAGATATGTATGAGGATCCATTGTTTCATCAATTTCTTCTTGAGTTAAGTATTTAAGAATTTCATCTTGATTTGATAGAATTTCTTTTAAACCTGTATCTTTTTCATAAGCTTCCATAGCACATGATCTTACAAGAGCATATGCACTTTGTCTTCCCATACCTTTTTGTGTAAGTTTGGACATGAATCTTTCAGCCATTATTAGTCCATTACTTAAATTAAGATTATTTTCAATATTTTCCTTGTGGAATTCAATATTTCCAAATAATTTTAATGAAAGATTAAGAATATAATCTGTTAATATTGCAGATTCTGGTAAAATTATACGTTCACATGATGAATTTGTCAAGTCTCTTTCATGCCATAATGGGTTATTTTGTAATGCAGCATTAACATATGATCTTACTACACGGGATACACCACAAATTCGTTCACCGGTAATTGGATTTCTTTTATGAGGCATAGTACTACTACCTACTTGTTTTTCAGGATCAAATTTTTCACCTACTTCCATAATTTCAGTTCTTTGTAAGTTACGTACTTCTAATGCCATTTTTTCAAGAGTACTACAAATATTTGCAAGAGTCATAATGTATTCTGCATGATTATCTCTTTGAACAACTTGGTTTGATATATGTACTGGGTTTAAACCTAATATTTCAGATACTCTTATATGAATATCATATCCTAAATCACCGAGAGCTGCTGTAGTTCCAACTGCTCCAGTCATCATACCAACACATAAATGATTTTCAGTAAGGTCAAGTCGTTCTAGTTGACGAATTAATTCATCAATATATATTGCAAATTTCATACCATATGTTGTTGGTAATGCATGTTGTCCATGTGTACGTCCAATTGTTACAGTGTCTTTATGTTCTTCTGCTAAATTAACTAACAATTCAATAAGTTTAATTATTTTTTCACGAATTATTTTAATGGAATCTTTTAATTGTAGTGATTGTGATGAATCAATAATATCATTACTTGTTGCACCATAATGAACATATTCTCCAGCATCATTATCACATACTTCTTCTAATGCTTTCATTATAGCAGCTATATCATGATTTGTTGCTCTTTCAATTTCATCTACACGTGCTTGTTTAACATATTCTGTTGAAGCTTTATTATTTATTTCTTTTGCAGCATCTTCAGGTATTAAACCTATTTCAGCTTCAGCTTTTGCTAATGCAGCTTCAACTTTTAACATATTTTGTAATTTAGATTCCTGTTCCCATACAGCTTTCATTTCAGGAGTTCCGTATCTGAATTCTATTGGATGTATTGCCATAATAATCATTTAATATTTTTTTTGAATACTAAATCATCTTTTTTTTTAGATTTAATATTTTTAATAATTTTCTTTATAAAAAAGTATTTAATATGTATATATGTTTTTTATTATTTTTATATTCTTATTTTTTTATTTAAGAAAAATAATATTTTATTAAAAAGAAGTTAAATTTTTAAAGGAGGTTAAATTTTTCATCTAAAGATTTTATTGTCCCAGAAGTACCTAATGTATGAATAACCACACGATTATTTTTATATCTTGTAATTGCACTTAATGATGTAATCATTTCTTTTTCATATCCTCGTCTACATTTTATTATACATTTATATTGGTATCTTCTGTGATTTTTAATGGTTTTAATATTAATTAACCATAAATTTATTTTACTTGATTCAATTTCACCATATAAATTGATTAGATTATTCCAAAGAAAAACAATAATTTCATCTTTTTTTATTTGATTTTCACTAAATAAATTAAATGCAATATATCTCTTTTTTTCTCTTAAAGTTGGTGGTAAAATTTTTAATTTTATCATAATACTATCCTACTATATAATTCATTTAATTTTTAATTATTCTAACACCCTCAATAACACTATCCTTATTTTTTTTCATATTCTCAATTAGTTTATAAGGATTTTCTGAAATTGCTTTTTTACCATAATTCATATTCATATCCATCATTTGACTAAGTAAAATCATGCTTTCTGGAGAACGAACATCATAAAATGTTTTACTACCACTACTAAGAATAGTTCTGAATTTATATTTTTTCTGTAGTAAAAGTAATTGATTTATTTGATTTAAAAGTTTAGCCTTGTAATAACCTCTATTAGATAAAATGTCTGTAAAATTAATATTAACTGAGATATTATTACTAACTAACATTTTTGCAAGAATATGATTAATTCCACTGTTACGTTTATTTGCATAAGGGTGATTTATTATATCAACTTGGGGTAATTCACAAATAGCTCTATTAATTTTACTATCTCCACCATTAGCCATAATAAAATCTGTTTTCTTATATAATTGTTGAACTGTTTTTCGTAATAGTTGTGGATTACTTTCATCAATACATATGCCGTGATATAATTTAATAGGTGAAACTTCATTCAATTTATCAAATGATTCTTTAGTTTCAGAAGTGTAGTTTTTTGAATCATAAAATATACAAGCACCATTAAATCCAAATTCATATAATGTATTAATAATTTCTTTTTTTGGTGCAATATTAAAATCATAAAAAATAGTCATATAATTAATCCTAAAATGGTTTTTTGATAAGATAATAGTTCTTATCTAAAAAATATTAAATTCATAAGAAGTCAAAGATGTCCTGTGCAACGTTAATTGCATTTTGTTTACTCACAGGATAACTAGCAATTTTTATTCTGACATGTATAGCATCACCAGAATATGTTAACTTAAGATTTTCATTATAAGCTTCTTGTTTATCAAAACGTAAGAAAAAATTACCTTTTTCATCCATACGACGACTTAATTCGTTTTTAATAATATTTTTATCTTCTTGAGTTAAATTTTCATTAAGAAATTTTATAAAATCTTTATTAATTCTTTTTTTAGCTCTTTTTTCAGATAAAATTATTATCTCGTTATTGAAATGATCTTCATTTATTGTTTTTTTAGGTAATGGATTAGGAAAAAGGTAACTAATTGAATTAATTACCTTTTCTTCATCTTCGGTACCATAAATAAATGTTCTGTATGAAATGTTATGAATCATTTATCTAACCTTTTCAGCACCTTTACCTTTTTTGTATAATCCTCTTCCTTTTTTACCTGCACCAGTTAAACCTCTGAATGCACGTCTTGTGTGTTTGTTACTACAAATCCAGTTGATTTTGTTATCATTTTGGATTGAAGGACATTGTGGGTCTACGAGGATTACTTCGTAGTATTTTGCTTTACCATCTTCCCATACCCAGTATGAGTTTAGTACTTCTAAGTTAGGATATTTGCGTGCAACACGTTCTTCAGCCATTCTTTGAATGGATTTTTCTCCTGAAATTTTGTTTACACCCATTCTTTTAGGATCTCTTCCGTTTTTAAATCTGGATTTTCTTCTGGATCCTCTTCTTACTCTAATTCTTGCGAGTACATATCCTGTTTTTGCTTTGTAACCTAAACGACGAGCTCTGTCAATTCTTGTTGGTTTATCAATTCTTATAATAACAGGTTGTCTTCTCCATTTAGGTAATCTTTCTCTCATGAGTTCTTTTACATAAGATTCATCTGGGTTTTTCCATGCTTCTTTCATATACTTGTACATTATATCGACCTCATTGTTCAGCCAATTGGCCACATCCAATTTAAGTTTTTAATATATAGTGTATTAAAGGAGTATAATATAGAATAATAGTAAAACAGTTATTCCTAGAAACATAATGTTTCTTAATATTAATATTCTCCTAAAATATAATAACTAATTTAGAATTAGTTTTTTTTATTATCATATTCAAATAGGAATATTAATCCCTTATTTTCATATAATAAAATGTATTAAAATAGACTATACTAATAACATATTATTATATAATCTTTATACTATACAATATTTGTTTATAGTATTATATAATACTTTAGAAATATATTTTCTTATACAAGTTTATTATTATAATTTAAGGGAGCTCTTATAAAATGAAATTTTGTCCAAATTGTGGAAAAGTGTTACTTCCAAAACAAGGTATATTACATTGCTATGATTGTGGATATGAACAAAAAGTAACAGAAAATGAAAAACAAGATTACATAATAGAAAAAGATGTTTCTGATAAACAAAATATCATTGTGACTGGTGATAAAATTAATACATTGCCTACAACTAAAGGATTATGTTATCGTTGTGGAAATAGGGAATTAGAATGGTGGTTGATTCAAATGCGTAAAGCAGATGAAGCAGAAACACGTTTTTATAGGTGTACGAAATGTGGAAATACGTGGAGAAGATCAGGATAATTTATTCAATTACTTTTTTTTAAAAAAATTTAAAAGAAGGAGTTGGAGGAGATTAAATTATAATGGTCCTTTATTTTCTCGACCTTCACGAACACCAGTTCCAGCTTCTCTTTTCATAGCTTCTGGTTTAAATAACATTTTCACAAGATTATCTGCATGTTGTGTTGCACGGTTGTATGCTAATTCTTTAAGATCTTTTTCATCTCTTCCTTCATCTTCATGTACAAATACTTCTAATATATGTGTATTTGTCATTAACTGTGCTTGTATAAGTCCAGTACTAGCTTCATGAGCACATACTTTATCCATTCTTTCGCCACCAGGCATACCAAATGCCATGACAATATCACATTTTTCTTCTTCTATTAATTTTTTTGAAGCTACAGGTAAGTCTTTAACTCCAGGAACATATCGCTCAATGAATTTAATACCAGTCACTTGTTTTTTAATTTGTTTTACTGCAGCACTAGCCATATCAAATCTTGCAAAGGTTGTACTGCAAATTCCCACACGTTTAGTCATTTTATTAACAACTCCTTCATTTATTTAAGTTATTTTTTATTTATAATTTCTTTAACTTCAAATGATTCTTTAAGTCTTTCAAGATCAATATATCCCGTATGGAACATTTGACCTGTTACCATATCATTTACAATAATTTGTGCTGGTGCAAATATGTCTTTAGGCATTTTATAGAAGTCTCGTCCTGCTTCTTCAAATAATTCTATGAAACTTTGACCATATTTTTCAGATGCGGATGATGGTAAATTAGTAGCTAATTCTTCTAAATTTTCACCTTCAGCAGGTTCAATATAATAATATGCACGGCCTCCAAAGATAATTGCATCATTTGTTTTACCCATAGCTTTTAAGCTATCTGGATCTACAGGAGTTATTGGAGTGATACCTGCAGCATAGGTTATTTTTGTTATATCAAAATCTAAAATTTCATGCATTTTATAAATTCCAGTTTCAAGAGCTCTACCTGATATTTGAATAGAACCTACAAGTGATGCTGTAGGTGCAACAAGTATTGTTAAGTTTTCAGTTTTCACATCACATTCATCAGCAATATATTGAGCTATATCTTCATTTGGTAAAGTATCAGCTTCAAGTGTGATAACCGCAATATCTGATTCTTCAACATAGTTTGTTATTTTATAAATTTCACTATCTTTAAATTTATGGGTTTGTCCAGGTCCTGAACCTATAGCATAATAGCCGTTAATATTGATTTTCCACCCTGCTTTCTGTGAACCGAGAGTTGTTAGTGCGGGGAAGTCTGTTTTTACTTTTACAGCAGGCATTGCCATAATATCACTTAAATCACCAGGTATTGAAATACCAACATCACATATTCCACCTAGACAAACTTTTGTAAATAACTCTCCACCCTTTATACTACCTTTAGCATTTACCCCACAATCAATAACACATGTTCCATTAGATAGTGTTGAAGGAATTACTTTTAATTTTTCTGCATTTTGAACCATTTCATCAGCAATTTTTTTTGCTGCTACGTTCATACTTTCACTCATATTTTATTTCTCCATTAAATCATAGTTTAAAAATATCCATAATACTTTAATTTTATTATTATAGTATAATGTTAATGTATATAGATTTTTTTTAATATTCTTTTTGTCTAATATTTGTTTTTTAAGAATGCCTAATATTTTCTCAATATTTCTTTACATTTATCCCAATCATGTTCATAAATATGAAGACTCATTGCATGATGAACCATGTTTGTTAATTTGGTATTTGTATTTTCTGCAACATAATATCCCACTTCTCTAATTCCGAAAAGATTTGGAAATGTTGCTCCACCACAATCATTACTTCTAAAGAAATCAGTCATGTATAATTCATCATTTCTAATTAAAAATGCAATTTCTTGTAAACATGGAATTTCATCTACTTTGTTATCTTGGATAGGATCAATAGTAATTGCAATTGCACGGCGTGATTCACGACAATTATTTAATTTCTCAATACATATGTCAAGTTGATCAATTTCAAAATATTGTCTTAGTCTGTTTCCATAGGTATATACAAATCCTTGATCATTATTCGGATCCAGTAGTTCTTGTTTATAAGTTTCTAAACGGTCATCATGCCATGGTGAACATTCTGGAATTGTATTATCATCAGGATTTGTTATTTCTATCATAACATTTTGAAGTTCTTTTGTTAAACTTCCACGTTCATCTGTTACTTCATGCCCTTCTTGCATTATTTTTTTTACACAGGTAAGCCAAGCTTGTGCTATTGAATTTGTACGAATAAATTTTGCCATGTTTACACACCATTTCTTTTAATGTCAGTTAAAATATCTAATTTTCCTTGTGCTATGTTTTCAGGTAACATACGCATACCACAATCAGGATCTATTATAATATTATTTGTTTTAACAATATCTATCACATCTTTAATAGTTTTTTCAACAGTTTCTTTTTGATCTATTTCATCTAATCTAGTATTCACACAACCTAATCCTATTAGTTTATTTGATTCTTTTTTCCATGATTTTTTTAAAGTGTTGATATTTTGGGGCATTCCTGAAAATTCAAAATCAAGGATATTTACATTAAATTTTAATAAATCAGATAATACTTCTTTTAAATCTCCACATACATGTAATATGACAGGAATATCAACGGATTCACTAATTAATTCAACAGCTTTTTTTGAGATAGATATTTCCTCAGCGCCTGTTGAAATAAAAGGTTCATCTATTTGTATTGCACAAGCACCAGCTTTTTCTAATTCTTGAGCTTCAACACATAATGCTTTAGCCATATCATAGATTGCATTTTCTTTTGTTGTATAAAAATTATCAATCATTGATGAATGAATAAGTGTAGTTGGGCCAGTAATTATTCCTTTAATACCTTTTTCTTCATGTTCAAATATTGCATCTAATGAAGCATTTAACTTATATTGTGGATCTAATGTATGTGCTGTTTTAAAAGCTAATTGTAAATCTCTAACAGATATGGGGTGGGCTGATGGTGTTATTTTACCATTAATATATGCTGTATTATCAATAATTTTAAAACCATTTATTTTACTGGTAAATATTTTCACCATATCTCCTCTAACTTGACCATCACAAATAATATCAATATCTGATTTAACAAATGATTTTACAGAATTAATTATAGCTTGTTTAAACGGGTCATATAATCCTAAAGTTTCAGTAAGTTTCTCATTAAAACTTTCAGCTTTAAAACTATTTGCAGGATAACTTCCAACAACTGTTGTAATAATATTCATATTATCAAATTCCTGATTTTTATTATTATAACTATTTGTAGATAATATTTATTTAATTTAATTATATAAAAAGAGAAGGGAGTTTATTAGTTGTATGTAATTTTAATTTTTTTATGAGGGATAGTTCTTTTGAATTTTTTTCTTGGATATCCAATAATAAAAGTTGAATACATATGCTTAGATTTATCAATTTCTGGGAAAAAAGTCATAAGACGTTCATGATCTATTTCATCAGCTTTTTGGATAAATAAGGAATAAAATCCTCCAAGACCCATAGTATATGCAAGTAATTCTATTCTTGTAGCCGCAATCACTGTACTAGTTTTATCTGTAGCGAAGCCTAAAATTAACTGTTTTCCTTCCCATAATAATGGATGATATTTGCATGTATTTTTATCTTTAAGATATTCACCTAATTGTTTTATACGTGAAAATTTATTTTCTTCAACTTTAATAATTTCATAAACTAATTCAATAAAGTCATCTAATCTATCATCAACAACCAAGAATTCTACATCTTGTTTATTCATAGCGCTGGGACTATAATAAGCTCCTTCAAATAAAGTATTAAATGTATTTTCATCTATTTTTTCATTTTTAAACCAACGAATACTTCTTCTTTGTTTATATAAATCTAATAAATTTTCAGTAGTTACTGGAATTTGGGTAGCATCATATTTTTCAACAACATCCATTTGGTCTTCAAATTGTTTAAGTGTTATTGCACCTGTAGGACAAATAGCCATACAATGTCCACATTCAAAACATTCTCCATTATTTACTTCTTCAACGGTGGGATTTACAATAATATTATCTCTAATACATACAGAAGCACATAATCCACATCCCACACATTTTTCAGTTGTAATACTTAATTTCATAATCTGACTCCTTATTATATAGTGGTTAAAAATTAATAGTTGGATTTCTATTGTATTTTTTTTTAAAAAAAATAAAAGAAGGTTATTTATCGTTTCGTGGTAACAATATGTGCTATAATAAGTGCACTTAATAATATATAAGTTACAAGTCCTGAACCATTTATTGTCCTATTTATGATAAATAATCCAAGTATTGTTTGTGCAATAAATGCAGAAAGAGATCCAGTTAGCAATGCTTCTCTTCCTAAATATTTTTTACTTCCACGTTCTCTTTCAAGTCTATATTTGTCTAATACTTTAAGTCCTACTATGATAACAAGTATAATCCAAATAATTATAACTGCTAAAGCAAGATAACCGAAGTCAAAGCCTATTCCAAAAATTCCGGGTAAGAAATAATCAATAACATCCTTTTTAGTAACAAGAATACCATAGAATAATGGAAATGGTAATCCAAAGTATGTAACAAATGTTAATGGTAATGATATATAACCATCACTATTTCCAACACTAGCATTTCCCCAATAGGTTGAATTTACATTATGTCCCCATAAATTTGTATTATCAATAACTAATTGAAGACTAGAAATTTGATTAGCATTCATACGATTAATTCTTGATAATGGACTTATAATTTCCATACTTAATATTTGGGCTAATATTTCCATTAAACCAAACACTGCTATTAATGCAACTATGGCTAATAAAATTCTACGTGGTGTTAATATGGATCTTTCTTGTCTAAACAGTTTACTAATAAAGAAAAATCCACTAACTAATCCTAAAACCCACATGATTAAGAAATCACGGTGAACAATTCCTCCAAATATAGTAATACCTATTGTTATTAATATAAGTAGTAATCTAATATTTGATGCTTTGTAACCTTGATCCTTCCATATTGGAAGTGTTGCCCACGACGTTACCACAACAAGTATAGCTAATGGTCCAAAGGGATGTGTAAATTCATTATGACTTAACATGGGTAGTAGAAGACAAATAGCATCGATACCGAAAATTAAAGTTATTCCTACACCTAATATTAAAGATAGTATAAATACTAAATTGAAATTCAATGGTAAGAAATTCAATAATAAAAGAACTCCTATATGTATCAGGATAGCAAATTCTATTATTAACATAAGGTGATTAGTAGCTATTAATGCCATATAATCATTTATCCTCCAATTCCTATGAATTTATTCTCTTTGAAGTCTTTTTTAAATTCATTTACTATATGTATATTAATAGTTTATTTTATTAATAATTATGTTATTTGAATAAGTTATGATATATTGATTATATTAATAATCTAAGATTATTTTATAAAAATAGGGTAATAAATAAATATTAGAAAAACATATTATTTATTATTTAATTAGTTTTAGGGCTAGTAGCTCAGCTTGGTAGAGCGTCGCCTTGGCATGGCGGAGGCCTCGGGTTCAACTCCCGACTAGTCCATTAAGAGTTTTTTTTTTAATAAAAATTTATTAATCTAAATTTCAATATTTAATTTAAAATAAATGTATGATGTTGTTTTTATTTTTAAGTTAACTAATGAATTTTCTTTGTTTATTAAAAAAGTAGGTTCTATTTACTTTTGAAGTGGGATATTTAAATATTATTTATAATATTCAAAATAGGTCTTATATATTTCATTAACAATTAATTCAACTAAATCATCGGTTTTAATAGGGTTTTTGTTGTGTTGATTTGATAATAATTCTTTAGATAAGTCTATAATTTCGTTTAAATTAGTTGAACGTTTCATTAATCCTTTTTCGATATAATATGTATCTACTGATAATTGTTTTCCAGGATAACATGATATAACTGGTGTTCCAAGTAATGCTGATTCTCTATTCATAGTACCACCAGCACCTATAACTAAATCTGCTTTTTTCATAAGACTAAATGTATCGACAGGTGTTTCTATAATGTGGACGTTTTCAATATCTTCAAAAATATTTCCTTGAGTTTTAAATCGTGGAATTATAAGTATATTTGCATCATTTTTTAATTCATTAACAATTGGTGTTAATACTGATTTTGTACAATCCGCATCTAAATAAGATGCTAAAGATGGTTCGGGTCTCATTAAAATAGTATATTTTTTAGTTAATTTCAAATTTAAATCATCTAATATGTTTTCATTATATTTAAAATCTTCTAAATGTGTTACTTCACAAGTTCCATTGTATTGTACTATGTTATTGGGGTTCATTCCAAATTTCACAGTATTCCATACGTCAAATATTTCTGGGATGATTAATTTGTTTACTAGGGGTAATGTTAATTTATTAGCTGCTACGGCATGTTCATTATCTAAAATAAATATATTAGGAATACCTAATCCAAAAGCTACGCGAGGTAATTCAATAGAATGTTTAGTTATAGCAATATCTATGTTTTCTTCTGATATAAATTTAGATAAATCATATGCACGTTTTGTACTTGATAATAATTTTTCTTTAAGAGTTACACCATGATTGCCTATGGATGTATATTCTAATTCAAAAATATCTAGTAAATCATGAATATTTGAAAAATCACGGGCGGTTATTAATACTTCATGACCATCTTCTTTTAATTTTTTTATTATTCCATTAAAAAATCGTACATGGGGTGTATTTACAATATCTATCCATATTTTCATAGTTTATAACTTCCTAGTCCTGTTTTCTAAAAAATAAAAAATAATTAAGTTAATTTAATTAATTTCTATTATTATTTTTTACTTTGAAATTTTTTGTATAATGCAATAATTTCATCTACACCTTCACCTGTTTTTAAACTACATTTAACAACAGGTATGTCTGGATTTATTGTTTTCACATCTTTAACCATTTTGTCTGCATCTGCACCTACTGCATCAGCCAAATCCACTTTATTTACAATGGCCATGTCAGCTCCTTTAAAAATCATAGGATGTTTTTCAGCAGTATCATCACCCTCTGTAACACTAATAATTACAGTTCTTACATGAGTTCCTAGGTTAAAATCTGCAGGACAAATTAGATTTCCCACATTTTCTACAAATAATATTGATATATCTTCAAGGGGTATGTCTGGTAAAGCATGTTCAACTAAGTGTGCATCTAAATGGCATTCTTTTCCAGTGTTTAATCCTTTCACAGGAACATTTTTATCTTCGATTCTTTTCGCATCAAATTTACTTAAAATATCTCCTGCTATAACTCCAATATCATCTTCCATTTCATCAATTAATTTTTCAAGAAGTGATGTTTTACCAGAACCTACTGCGCCTACAAGATCAACAGCAAATACATTATTTTCATCTAAAATTCTTCTATTTTCATAAGCTAATTTATCATTAGCTTGGATTATGTCTTGTTCTACATCTATACTAGCTATATTATGCATTTTAATCTTCCTTTTCTATTTTTATTGTTTTAATATTGCATTCTTGTCCTTGAATGATATGGACTCTTGTATTATCACATTTTGGACATGTGGCTACAGCCATCAAATGATCCATTTCTTCATCAGTTTTACTAACTCCTTTAAAACCACATGATTCACATTCTATTTCAATGGGGATCATATTAATTATAATTTCAGCATCTTTTAAGATAGTATCTTCTCTTAAAACATCCATCATAAATCTTAGTTGTTCTGGGTTTAACATTGTAAGTTCCCCTACTTCTAAGACGGCTTCAGTTACTTGTATAGCATCATTTTTCTTTGCAGTATCTAATATTGCTTCTACCATACTATTTGCCATAGATAATTCATGCATTTTTTAACTCCAATATCATAATTTAGTATTACTTAATGTTTTAATAAACTTTTTATATTTTTTTTTAAATTTATTTATCAATATTATATTTGTATATTATATTAATAATTATTAATGTATTATTATTTCTTTAAGATTAATATGTAATCTATTTTAAAAATAAAAGTTATAAATTAATATATGAAGTATGATTTATTTTTTTATAGGTAATTTTTATTATTTTAAAAAAATGGAATTTATGAAGTACTTATTGTAGAAATTAAGGAGAGTAATATTAAGTGATTATTGGAGGATCTGCATCTCAAGCATTAGCTGCAGAAGTTGCACGAGAATTAAATGATAAATTATGTTCGGTTGAAACTAAAAAGTTTCCTGATGGTGAAAGATATTTCAGAATAAAAGATGAAATATGTGAAGATGAACAGGTAACTATAATTCAATCTACTGGTTATCCACAAGATGAAAATATGATGGAATTATTTTTTATATTAGATACTCTTGGAGATATGAATATTAAAAATATAACTCTTGTATCACCTTATCTTGGATATAGCCGTCAAGAACGTAGATTTAAAGAAGTAGAATGTATATCTGCTAAAGCAACAGCAAAATTAATTCAAACAATGGGTGTTAAACATTTAGTATCTATAAATTTACATGAAGAAAGTATTTGTGATTTATATGATATTCCAGTAAATAATTTATCTGCAATGCCAGCTATAGCAGATTATATTAGAATAAATTTTCCTGAGAAAAAACCAATTATATTAGCACCAGATAAAGGGGCAGAGAATTTTGCAAAAGAAATAGCTACATTACTTAATACTGATTATGATTATTTAGAAAAAGTAAGATTATCTCCTGAAAAAGTTAAAACGAAAACAAAAAGTATTTCAGTAGATAATCGTAGTGTTATAATAGTGGATGATATAATAAGTACTGGTGGAACTATAGTAAATGCTATAAATATTTTAAAATTACAAGGAGCTAAATCAGTAGATGTTGTTTGTGTACATCCTGTTTTAGTAAATGATGCAGTACTTAAAATAAATGCTGCTGGAGCAAATTCAGTACAAGGAACTAATACATTAAAAAGTGAAGTTGCTAATATAAGTGTTGCTAAAACAATAGCTGAACATTTAAAAACGTTATAGCTTTTTTAATAAAATGTCTTATAAAAGTATAAAATTATTTAAAAAATATTTATTTTTTCTATTTTTTTTATATGATAATTGAAAAATAGTTTTAATCAAAAAAAGAATATGATTATGGTGAATAATCATTATTTCCATAGTTATTTTTTTTATAAGTTTTTTTATGATAATTATTTTTATCATATCCTTTTCTAGAATAATTTTCGTTCTGGTAATTATCTGTTCTATGTGGATTGAATTTCTTACTTTTTCTATTTCGTTTATTGGTAAATTTTTTCTTATTGTTATTTCTTTTCTTAGTTTTATCACGAGGTTTTGCAGGTTCAATATGTGCATGTTTATTTTCAATGTATGTATCACTCATAAATCTATAGAAATCAGAAGCGTTAGCAAGGGGTATTTCTACAAATGAAAAATTATCGAATATATCTATATTGCCTATTTGATGACCTGTAAGTCCTGTTTTTTCATGTATTGAGTTAAGAATTACATTAACTGTAATGTCTTGTTTTCTTCCAACACTAATAAAAAATCTCACAAATCCTTCATGTGCTTCAGTATCTCCAAATTCTTCTTCTTTATATTTGCTGTCTTCCATAATTCCTTTTAGGAGTGTTGCTGCAATGTCTATGGAGTTATAGTCTTCTTCAAGTAATTTTTCTATAATATATATTTCTTTAGAAATATCTTCTGTATTTATTCGTTCTTTTAATTGTTCTATGAAGTTATCTTTTTTAACTTCTTCTACATCACTTAACGATGGAATTGGAGCTTGTTCTATTTTGGTTTTAGCATATCTTTGGATATCTCGTAATTGGTATATCTCTCGACCAGAAACAAAACTATATGCTTTTCCAGTTTTTCCAGCTCTTCCTGTACGACCTATACGATGAACATAATATTCATTATCATTAGGAATATCATAGTTGAAAACTGCTTCAACTCCACTAACATCAATTCCTCGAGCAGCTACATCTGTAGCAACAAGTATTTCTATATTATTCTTTTTAAATTTATGCATCACACGATCTCTTTGATTTTGTGTTAAATCACCATGTAGACCATCTGCAAGATATCCTCTTATTTGTAAATGACTCACTAACTTATCTACTTTTCTTTTTGTATTACAAAATACTAATGATAAATCAAAATCATGTAGATCTAAAATTCTTGATAATAATTCTAATTTCATATCTTCTTTTACTTCAAAGTATTTTTGCTCTACATCGGGTGTAGTTAATTCATGTTGGGTTACTTTAACGATTTCAGGGTTATTTTGATACCTTTTTGCTAATTGAAGTATTTCTGGAGGTAATGTTGCTGAAAATAAAAGAAATTGTCTTTCATAAGGTATATCTTCAAGAATATATTCAATATCTTCACGAAATCCCATATCTAACATTTCATCAGCTTCATCTAATATCACTGTTTTAATATTTTTCAAGTTCAATGTTTTTCTATCAATATGGTCCATTACTCTTCCAGGAGTACCTATGATAATTTGAACACCTTTTTGCAGTGCTTTTATTTGTCTATCAATTGGTTGTCCTCCATAAACTGGCAGTACATTAATTTTTGGGAGGTATGCTGATAATTTTCTTAATTCTTCTGCTACTTGGATTGCTAATTCACGTGTCGGACAGAGAATTATTGCTTGTAAATTTCTATTTTCATTATCTATATTTTCAAGCAATGGTATTCCAAATGCAGCTGTTTTACCAGTACCAGTTTGTGCTTGACCTGTTACATCTTTATGAGCTAAAATTTGTGGAATTGCAAGTGATTGTATTGGTGATGCTTCTTCAAAACCCATGTCTTCTACAGCTTTCTGGATTTCGGGAGATATATTTAAGTCCTTAAATTTTAATTTTTCCATTTTTGGTCTCCTTGTTTTTCTAAATTTTTATATTTTTAATATTATTCTTTTGGTACTTAGTAGGATATTTGTTCTATTTAAATAATACTGGCGTATTATACAACATATGTTAGAGTAAATATTAAAATAAATATGGGTTAATTTACTTATAATTATTATTTATTTTCGTTAGACTGAGATTAATACAAAAAAGAATAATATTCATTATATAATTTTAAATTTTTTAGTTATTACTATTTATTTATATCTAAAATACAGTATATTTTTTTTTAAAAAAAGAATAATAAGAAGGTCCTACTTCTTATATAATGTGATTTTGAAGGTTCAGAATTTATGATATTTTTGTGTGTAAGTGTAATTTCTTTAATTTTATTTAGTTTCTTCTTTCAATGTGTTAATAAATTCTTCTTTTTTAGGACCTACTAGGGCATGTTCAAGTACGTCTGTTAGAGTTTTCACAGGAATAATCTCAATTTGATCCATGTATTTTTTATCTATTAATACATCATCTATATTTGATGCAGGAATAAGTACACGTTTCATTCCGGATTCTGCAGCTGCTTCTATTTTGTATGTTACACCACCAATAGGAAGTACTGTTCCACGTACACTTAAAGAACCTGTTAATGCAAGTGTTTGGTCGATAGGTATGTCTTCTATTGCTGATATTATTGCAGTAGCCATTGATACACTTGCACTATCTCCTTCAACTCCATCGTAAGATTGTACAAATTGGATATGTATGTCATAGTTAGATATATCTTTTCCAATACTTTTTTTAATAATAGCACCAACGTTTTGAACAGCTTCTTTAGCAATATCTCCTAATTTTCCTGCTGCAATAATTTTTCCTTCTTCTTTACTTTGGGATGGTGCAGCTTCTGCAGCTATAGGTAAAACAATACCACTTGAGTTACCAATAACTGCTAAACCATTAATACATCCTATTTTAGAACCTTGATTTGCAAATACACTATATTCTTTTCTTTGTGATATATATCTATCTGCTATTTGTTGTTCTAATGTTCTGGATTGTTTTTTAGCTTTAAATACATGTTCTTCTGTTACTTCATCAGCATTTTCTTCTATAGCTACATCTCCTGCAGCACGAACTAATCCACCTAAATCTCTTAATTTAAGTGTTAATGAATCTTTTTTTCCTGCTCTACGTTGGGCTTCTTTAATTATTTCTGCAACAGCTTCTTTGGTGAAATGTGGTATTCTACCATCATTTTTTACTTCTTGAGCTACAAATTGAGCGAGTTTTTTTCTGTTTTCTGGAGTGTCTTTCATGGAATCTTTCATGAATATTTCGTATCCATAACCTCTTATTCTTGATCTTAGTGCTATATGCATATCTTTTAGTACTTCTAGGTTTCCTGAAGCTACTAATACAAAATCACATGGAACTGCATCTGTCCGAACCATTGCACCACTACTTGTATCACTTTGACCTGTAATTTGGTATTTATGTTCTTGAAGAGCAGTTAATAGTTCTTGTTGTGTTTTCATATTCATTGTTCCAATTTCATCAATGTATAATACTCCTTTGTTTGCTCGATGTATCATTCCACTTTCTACTCGTTCATGAGCTGGGGTTCCTAAACCTCCTGATTGATATGGGTCATGTCTTACATCACCAAGTAATGCTCCTGCATGAGCACCTGTTGCATCAATAAATGGTGCTACTTCTTTATTATCATTATTTACTAAAAGTTTTGGTGATTGTTGTTGTCCTTTTGGTTTTAGTTGATATAGTGCAAAAAATACTATGCCTACTGCTATAATTGCAGTGAGAAATTGATTTGTTATAAATCCAATTGCCATGATTAATGCAATGATTGCTATTGTAAATATGTTTTTTCGTTCTTCTTGACTTTTAAATTGTTTTTTTGCATTTTCCACAATTTTTTTTCCTTGACCTGCAGGCATAATTCCCACTAATGGGTTATTGGGATTTTCAACATTTGGGTATATTAGTATGTCTTGTAAATCTTCAGGGGGCAGTAATTCTGCCATAGCTTTAGCAATCATGGATTTACCAATACCTGGTTCTCCAATCAGTAACACATTTCTTCTTTGTTTAGCTGCTTTTTTTATAGTTTCTACTGCATCTTCTTGACCAATAATTTGGTCAATAAGCATTTTAGGTATTTCTATTTCATCAGTGTCGGAATATTCTTCAGGGTTTATTTCGGATACTATATGGTTTGATAAATCATAATTATTTGTTTTAATTTCGCGTTTTATTTCTTTGGGGGAGGTTTTATTTTCTTCTGTTATTTCTTCGGGTTCTTCAATATCTATACAAATTTTTTCTTCATTTTCCCTGTTTTCTTTTTTGATTTTTTCTTCATGATCTGTATTTGTAATAGTTATTCCTCCTTTTTTTAAATTAACTTCAATGATATTGTATTTGTTGTTTATCGTATTTTTTTATATTTATAATCATAATATTTTTTATTCTGGTATTTTATATAATATTATCTATAATTTCCATTATATATTTAAATAACCATAGGTATTTAAAATATACTATTTTTTTAGAATTCATGGAGAGATACTTTTGTTTTTCAATAGAATTTTATATTATACTTTCTTTTTTTTAAAAATTTGCCATAGTATTAAATTAGTAAATACTACAAATATATCATCAACAACTTAATAAATTAAAGGGGGAATTTAATTAATGAAATATATAATGTTTCAGGGAACTTCATCCAATGCTGGAAAAACACTTACGGCAGCAGCATTATGTAATTTATTATCAAGGAAAGGTTATCGTGTAACTCCTTTCAAATCACAAAATATGTCTTTAAATTCATATACAACAATTGATGATGATGAGATGTCCATAGCACAAGTAATGCAAGCAGAAGCTGCAGGTATAGAACCTAATTGTAATATGAATCCAATATTATTAAAGCCAAAGGAAGATTTCACTTCACAAGTAATTGTACGAGGAAAACCTGCTGGAAATATGCGTTTTGATGATTATCAAAATAATTTCAGAGGCCAAGCAATCACTGCCATCAAAAGTTCTTTAGAATATCTTAAAGAAGATTATGATATAACTGTAATTGAAGGTGCGGGTTCTCCTGCTGAGATAAATATGTATGATAAAGACTTAGCTAATATGTTAATTGCAAGGATGACTAATGCTGATGTTATATTAGTGGCTGATATTGATCAAGGTGGTGTTTTTGCTGCAATAGTAGGTACTTATTTCTTGATACCTGAAGAAGATAGAAAATTAATTAAAGCAATTATAATTAATAAATTTAGGGGAAATGCAGATGTACTTAAATCAGGTATAGATAAAATAGAAGAATTAACTAATATTCCAGTGATTGGAATAATTCCTTTTGATGAAACGTTAAATTTACCTGAAGAAGATTCTGCTTCTTTATCAACACATCACTTTAGTGAAAATGAAAAAATAACAATTGGTACTTTAAGATTACCACGTATTTCTAATTTTACAGATATAGATCCATTAGATTATGAAGAGGATGTTGGTATAAAATTAGTAAATATCTATGATAAATTTGATGATTTGGATGCTCTAGTAATTCCAGGAACAAGGAATACTGTAAATGATATAGAAGAACTAAAAAAATCAGGAGCATTTGATTATATTAGAGAGGTATCTAAAGAAATACCTATTTTTGGAATTTGTGGTGGGTATCAAATGTTATCTAAAAAAATTATTGATTCTAACTGTTCTGAGTCAAAATATGGGTCTGTAGATGGATTAGGACTGCTGGATATTAAAACAGAATTTGGTCGAATTGATAAAGTAGTTAAACAAAGTAGAGGAACTATTCTGGAAGATAGTGCTTTAGGTTTCAAAAAAGGTACTTCTGTAACAGGTTATGAATTACATGAAGGAATTACAATATTAAAAAATACTGTAAAACCATTTATAAAAGTAGAAAAAGGTAATGGTAACGATCAAAGTGGTCAATTTGATGGAGCTATCAAAGATAATATTTGTGGAACTTATTTCCATGGAATTTTCCATAATTTTGAATTCAGAAGAAATTTCACTGATCATTTACGTATAAATAAAGGATTAGAACCTATAGGATTAACTAATGATGATTTTAAAGAATCAAAAAGAGTTAATTATAATCAATTAGGTGATTTATTTGCAAATAATGTGGATATGTCCTTTTTTGAGAAACTATTAAATGATTAATTTTTTTTCTTTTTTTTTAAATTTCTTTTATTACTTTGGCAAATTCTTTAATAGTGCTTGTTTGATGTACTGACGCTCCAATTTCTTCATAATCTTTCACACAACTTGTAGGTGTATTCCATCTTATTTTTTTCTCAGGATTCAATATAATTACTTTTCTCGATTTAATTTTTATTTTATTTAATATTGTAGCACTTTCAAGAACACCCTTTTCTCGTTTTCCAGTCCAATCTCTACAATCGGTTAGTAAAATTACATCAGTATGTTTATTTAACCTAGCTTCTTTTAAAAATTCTTCAAAAGATTTAGTCATATCTGAATGACATCGTGGTCTTAGACCTAATGATTGAAGACCAATATTTACTTGATACGTGTTTTTAAATGATGACTCCAATGCATGAGTTACATCAATAATTCTGTTATCAAAGAGGTATATTTCAAGTTTATCAAATGATTTATGACAACCTGTTAATAAAGTAAAAAACCATGTTGTAGCCCATTCACAGGATCCACTAATATCACATAAGAATAAATGTCTTGATTTGTGGAGTGGTGGTTTTTGCCCTACTAGATTTATTAAATGACCTCCATTTTTGAGATTTTTTCGTATAGTTCGTGGGATATGTACTCCTTTATTTTTTTTACTTTTTTTTCTTATAGATCGTTGATTAGCTATTTTTTTACTAAAATCAGTACATATGTCATATACTCTATAATCAATACTGTTTAATGAAGTAAATTCATCATCTAACACAGATTTATCAACATGTTCTTTATGTTGTAATCTTCTTTTAATAATTGTTTCTCGAGTGGTATCACTGGCTACTTTTTTCTTTTCTTGTTTAATTTTATTTGTATCGGTATGTCTGTTATCTTGTTTTTTTACATTTTTATTATCTATTTGTATGTGTTCATGATCTAATGAGTTATCAAATGTGTTTTTATTATATACAAAAACAAAATTATATAATCTTTCATATTTTGGAAGATCATCTTTATTTTTTACATATATGCATTTCAATGCTTCTTTCATTTCATCAGAATTGAATTTATAACTGTACATTTCCATTACTTGGGAAGCAAGAATAGTACTGCGTATACTAATGTTCATTCCATTGTCTCTTAGAAATGAAGATAATGTTAAAATTTTCTCATTAATCATTAAAACACTCCTATAATTATATTGATATATATTAATATATTGGTTTATAATATTTTATATTATTTATATTCTACTAATTATATTTGCAAATTGATTTAAAGTATATGTTTCATAAATTTTAGCACCTGCTTGTTGATAATCTTTCACACAACTTGTAGGTGTATTCCATCTTATTTTTTTCTCAGGATTCAATATGATTACTTTTCTTGATTTAATAACAATTTGTCGTAATAGTTTAGCACTTTCAAGAACACCATATTGTTGTTTTCCACGCCAATCTCTGCAATCACTTAATATTATAATATCTGTATGATTATTTAGGGAAACTTCAGTTAGTACTTGCTTAAATACAGTAGCCATATCTGACTGGCCATATGCTTTAACACCTAAATTTCTATGAGTAAAATTTATTTGAGATGTATTTTTAAAATCAGAACATAAAGTATCAGTAACATCAATAAGGTTATTATCAAAGTCATATAATGTTATTTTATCAAAGGTCTTATAACAACCATACATTATTGCAAAAAACCATGTGCTACTCCATTCACAAGATCCACTAACATCACATAAAAAAATTTGTTTTGTTTTTTTGAGGGGTGGTTTTTGATGAAATAATTTTATAAGATGACCTCCATTCTTCAAATTAAATCGAAGAGTATGGGGCATATTAAGTTTATTGGATTTCTGGAGTTTTTTACGTTTTGATCGTTGATTAGCTATTTTTTTACTTAATCTTTGACATATATCAAAAACACGTTTATCATAAGGATCAAGCATAATCATACTATTTTGAGTTAGTTTATCATTAATTATCTTTTCTTGTTTTCTAGTTTCGATTAATTCTTTGTTTAGTTTATCTTCTTGATTTTGTGAAATTTGATGGGTATCTGTTTGATTTTCTAATTTATCTTTGATTTCGTAATCTTTTAAAGAATTTATTTTTTCTCTAATATTATTCTCATTAAATAATTTATCATACACCTGATTAAATTTTGAAACATCTTCTTTATTTTTAACATATATTACTTCTAAAGATTTTTTTAATTCCGAAGGAGTACTTTTTTCATAATAATTATCCCAAAACCATGAAGCTGTAATAGTACTTCTAATACTAATGTTCATACCTTCTTTTCTTAGGAAATTTGATAATGTGATTATTTTGTTATTGGACATTTTCTAAACTCGGTACATATACTAAGTTATTCTAAGGAATTTTCTGTAAAATATTGTTTAACTTCAGTTATATATTCTCTTTTAACTAATACTGCAATACTATCATCATAGCCTAATTCAGTATCTGGGGTAGGTATGATTGCTTCATCATTAATATAAATAGTTACTATGATAAATTTGTTGGTATTATTCTCAATTTCATGTATTGGTAGAAATGCAAGATTTTTATTTTTTACTTTTAATTCAATTATTTCAGCATCTCCTTGTCCAAGAGATACTAATGATTGTGCAGTAGGTCTTACAATACTTCTTGCAATAAATCTCATTGCACTGGTTTCTGGATTAATAAAGTGAATTCCTAATTTTCTAAATATTTCTATATGGTCTATGTTATTAAGACGGGATGCTATGATTTCAACACCATTTTCTTTAGCATATACTGATGATAATAGGTTGACTTCATCATTACCTGTAGCTGCAACAAAAAAATCTGCTTTTGAAATATTTGCATCTTCTAATATCCGAGTATTAGTTCCGGTTCCATGAATAACATAACAGTCTAATAAATCATTGATGTTATTACAAGTTTCTTTGTCTTTATCAATAAGAGTAATGTCATGTTTTTCAACCATTGATCGAGCTAAATTATAACCTATACGTCCTGCACCTACTATTATACCGTTCACTTTTATCATCTTTCATTGATTTTTAAATAGTTATATAATATTTAATATTAATTATTGTAGTTATTAAGATTTTATTTATAATTAGTGAAGTTAGTTTGTACTGAACTAGTTGAAGATAATTTGTTATTAAAATTAGTTTTTTTTTAAAATAGTGCGGCTGCCGGGATTTGAACCCGGGTCGTAGGCTTGGAAGGCCCAAGTCCTAGCCAGACTAGACTACAACCGCATATGAGAAATGTAAATTTTTATTATTTCATTATAATTTGTTATTAAAATTAGTTTTTTTTTAAAGTAGTGCGGCTGCCGGGATTTGAACCCGGGTCGTAGGCTTGGAAGGCCCAAGTCCTAGCCAGACTAGACTACAACCGCATATGAAAAATGCAACGACCGGGATTTGAACCCGGGTCACTACCGTGGCAGGGTAGAGTCTTAGCCAGCCTGGACTATCGCTGCATCTAAATATGTTAGTCAGTTTTACTAACACTATTATAAAGTTTATACTATGTTATATATAAAGCTTTGGGTTTAACCTATTTTTATTAAAAAAATATTATTTTGGAATAATTGTGGATATTGAAACAATTCTACAAATATCTGTCTTTGTAATGACTCCAACATTTTTTTCATGTTCTGTTACAAGTAATCCTGAAATTTCTGCTCGTAACATTAAATTTGAAGCATCTTGAATTGAATCATTAGCATCAATAGTATTGACATTTTCTGTCATTATGTCTGAAACCTTAACTATATTTATGTCAAGCATAGTTTCATCAGATCCTACTAGTAATAAAATATCTTTATAAGAGATTACACCAATAGGATTTTCTTTTTTATCAAATATGAATAATCGTTCAACACCATGATTATACATTTCATGCAATGCTTCATGGATTGTTTGGGATGAATCAATGGAATATATGTTTTTATTCATTATTTCTTTTACAAGCATAGTTTCACCTTTCAAAATTATATTTTATCAACTAGTAACTTATTAATTACTTTTATTTTAAATAAAATACACATAACTGTTATAGTAAATCTTTGAAATTATTATTTATTGAATTTTTTCTAATTAATATATAATATAGACATAGTTATTAATATTATTAAATTCATAATTATATTTAATAATATGAATTTATGGAATCCATATTATATTCAATTCTAATGATTTGGAGAGATGTATATGCGAATAAGTATGTCATTACCAAATAATCTTTTAAATGAATTTGATGATGTGTTACGTGATAGAGGATATCAATCACGTTCTAAAGGAATACGTGACGCATTAAAAGATTATATTCTCAGATATCAATGGATGAATGAGATGAAAGGTGAAAGAGTTGGAGTATTAGCAGTAATTTATGATCATCATTATGTTGGTGTAATGGAAGCTATGACTGACATTCAACATGATTTTCGTGATCAAATCAATGCAAGCTTACATATTCACATGAATCACAAATATTGTTTGGAAGTTATAATAGTAAAAGGTGATGTAATACATATACGTGATTTAACAGAAAAAATCATGAGATTAAAAGGTGTTGAACACGTTAAATTAACCAGTGCAAGTACTGGAGAACTTGAAAAAGTAGCTGATAATGAGAATTAAATAAAAAACTTATTTATACCCACAACTTTTTATTTATTAAATTCTCAGATTTATTCAAGTTTGATTATAAACGATTTAGAACTTTTTTTTTAAGAAAATTATTTTAAAATTTAATTATAATAAGGGTATATAACTAATTATTAATGACATATTATGATGATTTAATTAAAGATATTCAACGTATTAATCTCTTCAAAAAAGCTATAACTCAAAAAGCTAATGGTATAGTGTATGATTTAGGAACGGGTTCTGGAATTTTAGCAGAATTTGCATCAGAGCATGCTAAAAAAGTTTATGCAGTAGAACAAAATCCATTCATATTAAAAAAAACATCAGCTAATTTTTCAAAATATGATAATATTCAATTAATACATGAAGATGCAACAAAACATGTTTTTTTAGAAAAACCGGATATTATTATATGTGAAATGATGGATACAGCTTTGATTGATGAAGAACAAGTACCTGTTATAAATAATTGTTTAAATTATACAACAGATTCAACAGTATTCATACCTCAAGCAGCATATACTACAATTCAATTAATCTCTACAAATATTCAACATATAACATATTATGAAGACAACGTTCCGGAATACATGAAATTATCTGAAGAAATTAAATATAATGAAGTAATATTTTCAGAAAAAATTAATGATAAAGTTAATGAAAACATTGTATTAAGGGCTAAAACTAGTGGAATAATAAATGCAATTAAATTAACAACATATACTATAATAACTGATGAACTTATCACTGGACCAACACCTATGTTAAATCCACCATTATTAATACCAGTAGATAAACTATGTGTAGAAAAAGATGATAAGATTATATTAGATTTAAAATATATTATGGGGGGTGGATTAGATACTATCCAAACAAACATCAGAAAAAATAAGTGAATTTATCAAAAATTATGATAAATTATTAATTTTGGGAATTGGTAATCCTTTAAGAGGAGATGATGGATTAGGACCATTATTGTTAGATGTATTATATGATAAATTAGTGCATTTGACTCATAAAAATACAGATAATGTCTATCTATTAAATAGTGAAACAACTCCTGAAAATCATACACTGGAAATACGAAATTTAAAACCATCTCATATAATTATAGTTGATGCAGTGGAGTTTGATACAACTCCTGGAAAAATTATTGATATTGATGTAGATCAGATTGATACATTCAATGTGTCAACACACACTATGCCTGTTTCTTTCATAATAAATTATATTGAAAAAACGGTAGGGAGTAAAGTTTTAACAATAGGTATACAACCAAAACAAATGAATTTAATAAATACAATTTCTGATGAAATTAAAGAAAGTGTTGAAGAATTAACTGATTTATTTGTTGAATTAGTTTAATAAGGAGTGTTATCAAAATGAAAATATTATTTATAGGTTCCCGTCTATTTGATGATGTGGCATACTATCTTAATAAAGAGAATATTACTTCTATAGTAACAGAATCAAATGAAAATGCAATAAATCTTGATTTGGCTGATAAAAAGTATATAGTTCCAAGAGGTATGGACAAACCAATGGAAATTGCTATAAAAGAAGATGTTGATGCTGTAATTCCGTTAATTGGAATTGATCCTCCATTATCTGAAGTAGGTAAAATGAAGGATACATTAGAAAAAGAAAATGGGATTCCTGTAATATCTTCTTCATTTTATACTGCAAATTTAGCAGCAGATAAATATAATACAAAAAAACTTTTACAAAAAGAAGGAATTAAAACACCTACTTTCAGACAACTTCAAGAACCTTATGATTTAGAAAATTTGGAAGAACAATTACCTATTGTCTTAAAAACACCTGAAGGTCAGGGTGGTACTGGTGTAAAAGTTGCTGTTAATAAAGAAGATATCTCTGAATTCTTAAATGAGAAAAATAATATATTTGCAGAAGAATATGTTGAAGGTTTTGAAGTATCTATAGAAGTTCTACGATGGAATAATGAATCAGTATCATTATGTCCTGTGTATAAGGGAGATACTACTCTAGAAGGTATACATCCATTAAGAAAGATAAAACAAGCTCCATTAAATATTGATGGAATTGATAATAAAAAACATAATAATGATATATGTATTTTAGCTGAAAAAATTGCTGATTTGGTTAAAGTTGAAGGAACAATGGATATTGACATATTACATGATAATAAATCTAATAATGATTATGTAATTGAATTAAACACACGACCTAGTGGAACAAGATATATGACTGCAGCAACAACAGATATTTATCCATTATGTCAATTAGTTGATATGGCTAAGGGAAATTGGGCTGCTAAACAAGTTAAATCAAAAATTAAAAATTATTGTTCAGCAGAAATTCCTGTAGGAGATTTCCCAGAAAATCAAAAAATACCATTAAATAAGGTATTTGAAGGTCCAAATTCCTATATTGTACATGGACCACAACATTATCAAAGAGTAACAATACGTGCTGAAGATAGAACTAATCTTAATGATGTGACTCATAATTTACTAAGTGATTATTCTAAGAAAAATAATATTCATTTTAATTAATTCTCTCTTTTCTATTTTTTTCAATATTATTTCTTGTTTAATTATTTTAATTAATCTCTTTCAAAATAGTTAGTTATTTTAATATTAAAAGAAATAACTAGTTATATAAAATTCAATTTTTAACTTTAGGGGGGTTAAAATAGTGATTGGTCAAGCAGATATACTTATATTTTTCATAACTGTTATTGCAACAGCAATATTTACATCAGTTGTTAGAAGAGAATTGTTAGCAGCAGATATAAGGGATAATCCAATTGTATCAGAACATAGACAAAAAAGTGGAACACCTACAATGGGTGGATTTGGAATTCTCATTGGAGTTATACTAGTCTCTTTGTTCTTATTTGGCTGGTATGAAAATAGTTATTTACTAGTAACAGCACTTATGATGCTTGTTGCTGGAATTTTTGGAATGTTTGATGATTTACTTGGTTTCAAAGTAAAAGAATATCAAAAGGTAGTTCGTAATGATGGTGAGGAACCAGTACAAATAGGTTTATTATCATTGCAACCTGGTGAAGAAGCAAGAGTTGCATCACCTAAAGCTAAAGAAGATTATGAAAAAATTGTTGAACAAGAACATAAACTTACTTTAATTGATGAGATTCCAATTAAAAGTGAAACTACTGAAACAGAAAAAATAATAACACAATTTGTAGTAGCATGTTTCTTAATTCTTCCAGGAATATTATCCACTAATATAAGTGGTATTGAAATTGGTGTTTTAATGATACCTTTAGCAATATTAGCAATAATTGGTTCTATAAATTCAATTAATTTAATTGATGGTATGGATGGATTAGCTGCAGGTATAATTGCAATTGCATCTATTGCATCAGCATTATATACTAGTGTAGTAACAGGATCTGTTGCTTCATTACCATTTGTAGTAATTGCAGGTGCAGCAGTTGGATTTTTAGTATTAAATCATTATCCTGCAAAAATATTTATGGGGGATACGGGATCTTATGCATTAGGAACTGGGTATATGGTAGCAGCTTTATTAGGAAATTCATTAATATTTTCAATAATTTCTTTAGCAGTACCTATTATATCTGTAGTAATAAGTCTATTACATAGAGCACATATTATTACATTACCTGTAGAACCATTACATCATACTTTAAATTATCATGGAATGTCCGAGCAAAAAATTATATGTTTATATTGGGGTATTACATTAATAGTTTCAATCATTGCCTTATTTTTATTTGGCATAATATAAATGAATTTTAAGGAGATAAAATGCAATTAAATAGTATTAACGCATCATCTTTAGCAAATATGATTGATGGTGTACTTTATGGTCCGGATATTCTTTTATCTGGAAAATATACTTTTTTGAATAAAGCTTCTAAAAATGATATTGTTATCAGACATAAAATTGATGATAAAGGAATAAAAATTGCAAAAAATAAAGGAATTTCTTGTTTAATAACACAAAATCCTCAAAATGATGCTGTGGAAGTAGCAAAAAAATTAGAATTTCCATTAATTGTTACAACACATATTGAATATGCAACAGCATTTGCATTAAAGAATAGTGTTGATAATTATGCTTCAAATGCATTTAAAATAGCAGTAACAGGGACTAATGGTAAATCTACAACCACTCATCTTCTTTATACTATTTTTTCTGATTTTGGTTTTAATACATATACTAATACTGATGCTGAATCTGAAGGAAATACTCTTATAGATCCAAGAGTAGCTTCAGAATTATTTGATTTTTATAAACTTGTGGATAATATTGATGTTATCACATTGGAAGTATCTGAAGTTCAAGGATGGGAAAATAAGTTAATGAAAAATCATGCATTACAAATGATTAGTGCATTAGATTCAGAAGCAGTTATAATAACTAATGCATCTATGGATCATATTAATTTAGTTAATAATTTTGATAATTTATTAAATGAAATATCAGGTGCTGCAACAGCAATTAATAAGAGGAATTCTCCTTCATTATTAGTATTAAATTATGAAGATGAAAATATTCGTAATATGAGTAAAATTGTTGAAAATAATGAAAATGTTGATGTAATGTTTTTTGGAAACTATGATTCTGATAATATATTACCTATTTCTTATAAAGAAGGGAAAGGAATTTATTCATATAATGAATTATATGTTAAAGAAACTGATCTTCCATTCACATCTATTCATTTTATACAAGATATTATGGCAGCTTTGGCTGTTTGTATATATAAACAATTAGATCAAGAAAAAGTAATAAAATCATTAAGAAATTATAAACCATTAGCAAGAAGATTTATTAAACTCAAAGAAAATCCAGTGATTATTGATGATTTTGCACATAATCCATCTGGAATAAATTTAACTATAGAAAATGGTTCAAAATTAGGAAATAATTTATTTGTAGTAAATGCTATTAGAGGATCAAGGGGTAATGATATTAATAAAGAAATTGCTGAAGCTTTGGTGGAATCGTTAAAAGATAAATTAAATTATACATTAATTTTAACTGAAAGTGTGGATGTTGTAAATCATTTAAACACAGTTTTAGAGTCTGAACGAGAAATTTTTTTAAATATCTTGGATGAAAATAACATTGAATATACTTTAATTGAATCATTAGAAGAATCTTTATTAAAAACAGTGAATTTAGCGAATGAAGATGATGTTATATTATTGTTAGGAGCACAAGGAATGGATCCTGCAAAGGAACTTCTAATTAAAAATAATATAATATAATTCCATATTTTTTTTAATTATCAATGTTTGCTTAAAACAAATTAATTCATAAAAATTTTTCTTTATTTTAGAATTAAGATTTTATTCACACGTTTCAAAAGTTAATTTAAATTTTGGCAAACACTTATATTTTTATTGATAAATCAATTAAATTTTCTATTTTTTGAAAAATTAAATTAAACTAATCTTTCACATACTTATTTTTATATTTTATTGGTTATTTTATCATTAGAAATATAATCCAAATATTTTATAAATGAATTATGCTTTTTAGATAATAAATCGGGGACATCTGATTTAATATCTTGTTTAAATAAGAATATTGCTTATTATAAAAAATTAAATTATTAGTTTTGGATGAAAACAAAACATAATCAGGTTACTATTATAATTTTTTACAGGGTCACTAATATAAATATTAAAATATTTAACTCATCAAAATAGATATTTAATTATGAAGAATTTTTTTGATTCATCTTTTGATTAATAATATATAATTTATGATTATAATAATAATTTTTAACATTAAATAAAGGGGTGTAGTATATGATATTTAATTCATGCCTTGTAGTAGGAGCAGGAAATGCTGGACGTCCAGTAGCCAGATTATTAAATCATCAGGGGGTAAATGTTACAATAACGGATTCAAAAACATATGATGAATTCACAACTAGACGTCAAGGAATGTTAGATATTTTGAAAAAAGAAGGTGTGGTTCTTGATTTAGGGGTTAAAACACCTGTTATTGATGATTTTGATGCAGTATTTTTAGCACCAACAATACCTGATACAGCACCTATTCGTAAAGAAATAGAAAATCAATCTAAAATAATAGTTACGGGAAAAACAATTAGTAATATAGTAAATGAAATAATTGATATGGATAAAATTGGAATCACTGGATCTTTTGGAAAAACCACTACAACAGACATGTTAACAAATATTTTTAAAGCTGCAGGATTTAATGTTTATCAATGTTCTTCCATGAAATGGAATTTAGTAAGTGAAGCAATTGTGGATGATATTGTAAAGGGAGAATATAAAGGTGCAGATATTGCTATACTAGAATTACCTCATGGAACTCTTGGTTTATTATCTGATCTTGATTTAAAAATTGGTGTTTTAACTAATCTTAGACCAGAACATTTATGTGAATTTGGTGGATCTATGCAGAAATATGTTGATCGTAAAGAATGTATTTTACCTGCAAGTAATACTCTTGTTGCAAATGTTCAGTGTGGTGATTTATTAACATACAAAAGGGATGATACAATATACTTCAATTTTGAAAATGATGAAGAAGTAGATATCGAAAAATATGTTCCTATGTATGAAGGATACTATAATGATAATCAGTATTATATTAAAGTCACACAGGATGGGAATGTAATTGAAACAAGTATTGATATTGATACAATTGCATTTTATAATTATGAAAATTTAACTGCAGCAGTTGCTACGAGTATGACTTATGGATTATCTATAGATGATGTTAAAAAAGGTATTGCATTGTTCACAGGAGTGGGTGGACGTATGGAATATCTTGGAAAATATAATGGTGTTGATGCATATTATGATGCTTCATATGGTGATCAAAGTGTAAGACAAGCTTTAGAGGCTATTAAAGATGAACATTTGATTATATTATACAATACTGTTGATTCAACAACGGTACGTGATAAAGCTGAAAGTGGTCGTGTAATAGGTGATTATGCTAATATGGTTATAGCAACAGGTTATGTTGAGATAACGGATACTTTGAATATGAATTCTGCAATTGAATTATTAAGTGCTATTGAAAATGATGATGTTATAAAATTAGCAGTATGTACTATTGATGAAGCTGCTGAATTAGCAATGAAATATGCAAAACCTGGTGATATAATAGTGCATCTAGGTCCTGGTGCATCTAATTCTTATGATCAAGTAAAAAATAGGATGCTTAACGGTTTAATGGAAGGAAGTAAACGTTATGGAAATAACTAGTATAACTAAAGATACAGTATTTGGTGTAATTGGTGTATGTGGAATTAATGGTAATCTTATTGCTAGAATATTGATGGATCATGGTTTTAAAGTACAAGCTAATGACATGGTAAATGAAGATAAATGTAGATTTAAAAATGCTTTAGATGATTATCCTGATATGGATATATATTATGGTCAAATACCTGAAACATTTTTTACTACTACTGATTACATGATACTTCCAACAGCATTAATTAAATCTAATTCTAAATTATATCAAAAAGTAATAGGGTATAATATTCCTATCTTAACAGTAAAAGATATTTTGGAAATGTTTGAACCAGTACATCCTGTTATATGTATCACAGGAACTAATGGTAAAACAACTACAACTAATTTATTAAAACATATTGCTTATAGTGGTAATTTAAAGCCTTGTGAACATAATTTGGAAGGAATGCAGGGAAATGCTGCAGATATACCTTCATTACAATCTAGATTAAATGGTGATGTAAATATCTTGGAAACAGGTACTTTTGGATATGCTGGAAGTTTAACTAGATTAGCTAAGCCATGTAAACCGGATGTTGGATTAATAACAAATATAACTCCTGATCATTTATCAGAAAATTCTGATTTTTTAAATTATGCTAGAGTCAAAGGTGAACTTGTTGAATTACTAAATAATAAAACACTTATTATAAACAATGATGATCCTACAATAAAAGGATTATTGAATGAATTAAAATATGATGGGGATCTTATTTCTTTCGGTATTGATTTTAAATCAACAAATACTGCTTCAAAGAAATGTTTCTGTGGTAAAGATATTGAATTAAAGGAAGTTATAGCAGGAGTAGGAAAATATAATTGTGATTGTGGTGTAGAATATAGTATGCCTGATTATCTTGTTTATAATATAAATGATGCTCATAATGAATTTATATTAAAAACTCCTGATAATGAAGAAATATTTTTTAAATTAAGTATAACTGGAATACATAATATATATAATGCAACAGGTGCTATAATTATAGCTCATGAAATATTAAATATTTCGTATGATACTATTAAAAAAGCAATATTATCGTTCACGGGTGTTTCAGGACGTATGGAATTAATAGGAGAAAGTCATGATAAAAAAATAATGGTTGATTATGCACATAATCCTGCTGGAATAACAACAGTCATGAAAGAACTAAAAAATAGTTATAAAACAATAATCAATGTAATAACAACATCGTCCGAATCTGGATTAAATGGTGATAAACAAATACTTGATTGTTCTGCAGAATATGCTGATTATATTGTACCTGCTTCACATAATTCCTATATTTGTGCTAAAAATGCCTTGGATGATGGATTATATATGAATAAAATTATTTTACCTGAAAATATGCCAGAAGGGGGTAAGGATGGAACATTAGGTGCAACAAAAAATCAAGTATTATGTGGATTTAAAAAAGCATTAAGTATAGATGCTGATTTGGTGGTTTGTACTGGTGAAGCTGCATTTAAATATAAAGATATCATTAAAAATAATGAATAATCTTTTTTAGTTTTTTTTAAGAGATTATTTGTCTGTATTTATTTACTCTTTTTTTTATTATTGTTATTATTAAATAGTATAAAATTAAAAATATAATTATAGATATATAATGTAAAATTTATTATAGGATAATCTATTATAACATTATATTTGATTAAGAATTATACTCTTGAGTGTTCGGGTTTAAATTGGACATTTATCTAGAATTCTTAGAATATAAGAAGGTGAAATTTTGTTTATAAAGATTAGGAGAGATACTTTAATTATTTTAATCTTAGCATTTGTTTTAATTTTATCTGGACGTGCAATGAGCTATGTTGCATTTGCTTCATCAAATAGTACTGATGAAGGGATTCCAATAGCAGGTGTAATGATTAAAGGTAATGATATAATTCCTACTAGTACTATAAAAGCTAATGTTGAATCAGCAGGTTTTAGGGATGGTAGTTATATCAATGGAAATACATTAATCACATCTCAAAGACAATTACTTCTAGAAGATGCTAAAAATAATGCAGAACAAATGGTTAAAAAGTCAACAATACCAGGTACTTCAATAGCACCTATAAATGCAGTGGATGTACAAGTTGATGAAAATACAGGAAATGTTGTTGTTACAGTAGTTGAAGATTTCTCAATATTACAAACAAACGCAACAAATACAACAAATAGTTCTTTAAATTATGAAGGGACTTCTGAATCAGGATAATGGTGGAAATATGGTTAGTAAATCTAAAGTAGCATTGTTTTTGATTATAATAATGTTGTTTTCAAGTGTAGTATCAGCAACAATGAATGTAGCAGTTATAACTGATCCTACTGGAAAGGATCCTAATGGTTGTGCTGCAGGAAGTCAATCATTTGCGTCAAATATGTTTCAATCAACATTTATTTTTTCACAAGAACATAAAATGGCACTCCTATCAGGGGGAGAAGGTACATCTGATGTTCGTGTAACTGCAATTATAAGTGCACTTACTCAACTTCAAAATAATGGAACACCCTCTGAAGTAGTTAGTGTTGCTCAAAATTATGAAGGAATTCGTTTAATGGCTGTAAATCCTACTCAAGGTATAGCTGTAGGTGGAGATTTTGAAGTATATGTTATTACAGTAGATAATAACAGTACAGTTAAAGTTCAGGCAGCAAGTGGGGGTATAGCAACAGTACCTGCAGGTACTAAAGGAGCAATAATACATCTTCGTAATTCTGAAGGAAATCCAAAAGCAGGAACTGCTGATACAGTACGTTTACAAACAGCAATGAATATTGGTAAAATGATACGGGATGGATATCCAGCAACAACCATTGTTGCAGAGGCATTTGGTGAAGTAGCTAGAGATTCTGGAGAAGATCATGGTGGTGGAGCAATAAATCTTGTATCTGGAGTAACTACTGGTGATATGTTTACACCAGAACAGTTAAATGACACGGGTTATGAAATGGAACAACCATATAGTAAAGTAAGTAGTTCTGGTTGGAGTGTAGGTTATCCTGAAGCAGATAATTATCAAGTATCTCCTGTTGATGGAAGTCCACTCACGGTGGTTTATGCTTATGAGGCTTTGGGAAATGCGATAACAGTATCTGATGATAATCCATCTGTATCAACATATGGATCTGATGAAAAAGGAATTTCTGAAGCAACAACAAGTGTTGTTAATTATGCTGTAAGACGAAATGGTTATGATCCTGTGAAAATAGCTCAATCAATAAATAAAGCTATTGATAGTGGATCTATTATTGGTGTGGAATATGTGGATTCAAGTGATATTAATGTTAAAGAAAACATTAAAGCAGTAGGAGTATATTATACACCTACAGCAAATGGACGAAGTTCACCATCATGGGATTTACCGTTGGATTCATCTATATTTGATATATTGGGTAATATTCAAAGTGTAATTGGTATTTTATTAATATTGCTTGCTTTGTTTAGAAGTACATTAATTAAATCATTCTTCAGAAGAAGATAATCTTCTTTTATTTTTATTTTTTTTAAACAAATAAAATTATCTAAATTTTTAGAATTAAATAAATTATTTTATATTTGATAGGAGTTAAATAATGGCATTAATCTTGATAAGAGCTATGAATAAGAAAAAAGCATTAAATGGGCTTGCTGATTTAGAACGTCATGCTAAGTTGACAATAATGGGTAAACCTAAATTAATTTCATTAGATAAAGTACATAATGTTACAAAAAGAGTTATTAAACAAGAACCACGTAATGATATTAAACTTGCAATTTTAATTAAAGTTCAAGAGGATACAACTGTAAGTATTATGAATCTAAGAAAAATTCATCCTCCTGTTCATGTTATTGTTATTAGTGAGGAATATCCTGAGTTTACAGAGTTAAATAAGGAATTTAATAAAGCAAAAATATTCGATGGATATTATTCATTTAAAAAAAGATCTTTAAAAAATAGTACTAATTCAAATAAAAAGTAGGAAGTTAATAATATATTAACTTCTTTTTATACGAGCAATATCTCCAATAGTTGCTTCTCTTAAACGTCCAATGTCTCTAAATTCTCGTTCATTAGACTCTATTTTTTCAACAATTTTAATACGTAATGTTTTTTCTAATTTATGTGCTAGTCTTTCATCAGGAATCATTTTTCCAGATTCAATATGTGCTATAACTGATTCTCGTTCATATATTTTTTCACCGAGTTTTTTCTGGGTAAGTTGTTGTTTTTCTCTAGCATCTTTAATTCTTTTCTGATAACCCTCAATTAATTCAAATTCTTCTTCTTGTATTCTTCTAGTATTTTGTTGAGGTCTTCTTCTAGAGTTATTGTTTTTTTGATTACTTTTATTTTTTCTATTTGTAGGACGTTGTGGTGTTTGTTGAACTTTACCATATTTTGAACATTCTTTACATGTAACCATTAAGGAATTATCAATTTTGGTTTTATAAGGTTGTCCTTTTATTTCGCTTCCACATATTTCACAGTTCATATTTATTCACTTAAATAAATTTTTCTATTTTGATATCTGTTTTTAATTATTTAAATAATGTTCTTGTTTTATAAGGGTGTTCTTCATTATTATTTGAATTTTTATTAATTATTTTTCTTTTTCAATATATAACGAAATAAGCATAGTGTATCAAATCAAATAATATAATAATAATAAACTTTAAAAAAATTAATTGTAGTTATTGAAAATAAAATTAAAATATGAAAAAGTAAATTATTTGTGTTGAATAATAAAAAGAATATATGGAATGATATAATTCAACATAATAAAATGATATTAATAAATATCTACTAAAAAGGAGGTATCTGAATGGAAGAAAATGAACCAATAAATACTATTGAAGAAGAAGACGTAGAATTAACCAATATATTAGATAAACATGAAGCAATTGAACGTAATTTGACCTGGGAAGTAAGAAAATTAGAAAAAGATAAGGTATTATTAGAAAATGAAAATTTAAGATTGGATCGTGAAGTAAAATCATTAAAAAATGAAATAAGTAGATTTAGAACGCCACCTTTAGTATTAGCAACAGTTTCAGAAATTCTAGAAAATAATCAAGCTGTTGTAAAAAGTAGTACAGGACCATCATTTTTATTAAAATATTCTGAAAAAGATAATGATAGGATAGAAATAGGTTCAAGAGTAGCATTAAATCAACAAACATTTAGTATAGTTGATATAATCACTTCTGAAAAAGATCCATTAGTATCTGGAATGGAGATAGATGAAAAACCAGATATTAGTTATGATAAAATAGGTGGATTAAAAGAACAAATAAGAGAAACTATAGAAACAGTGGAATTGCCTCTTAAAAATCCACAAATATTTAAGGAAGTAGGAATTACTCCTCCAAAAGGAGTGTTATTCTATGGACCTCCAGGTACAGGTAAAACATTACTTGCAAAAGCAGTTGCAAATGAAACAAATGCAACTTTTATAAAAATAGTAGCATCAGAATTTGTTAAAAAATATATTGGAGAAGGTTCTCGTCTAGTAAGAGGTGTGTTTGAATTAGCAAAAGAGAAATCACCTGCAATAATTTTTATTGATGAAATAGATGCAATTGCTGCTAAAAGATTACACGGTTCTACTAGTGGAGATCGTGAAGTTCAAAGAACACTTATGCAATTATTGGCAGAAATGGATGGATTTGAGTCAAGAGGAAATGTTGGTATTATTGCAGCAACGAATAGGCCAGATATTTTAGATCCTGCATTAGTTAGACCAGGACGTTTTGATCGTATAATTGAAGTTCCAGTTCCTGATGAAGAAGGTAAACTTGAAATTCTTAAAATACATACAAAAGATATGTCTTTAGATTCTGATGTTGACTTAAAACACATAGCTTCTGAAGCAAAAAATGCTTCTGGTGCAGATCTCAAGTCAATATGTACTGAAGCAGGTATGTTTGCAATAAGAGAAGATCATTATAGTATATCTGCTAAAAACTTTGAAGATGCTTTAGATAAAGTAATGAATAAAAATAATAATAATGAATTATCTAAAGAAAGTAGGGTCATGTATAATTAGATAAAATTTATTTTTTTTTAAAAAAATATTTGAAAAAATAGCCTATGATGAACCCTATGAGCTCTGAATATGATGATGAATGATGGGCGATCTGAGGCTATTTTAATTAACCACCCATTTTTAAAGTTATTTTTAAAAAAAGTAATAAAATAATTAAATAATTTCTTTTAATTCATCAATTGATCTAACAATTCTATGATTTTCTAATTTTTTAACATGGGGTCTTGTAACAAGAACTACAGGTATATTTAATTCAAGAGCAGCATTAATTTTTTCTTCAGCTCCTCCACTTTCACCACTTTCTTTAGTTATAATTGCAGTTACATTGTATTCTTTCATGAGACTCATATTAAATTCTTTGGAGTATGTACCTTGCATCGCAATAATATTTTTTGCAGGAATTCCCGTATTTTGGGTTTTAGTAATACTGAATGTGTTTGGAAGAACTCTAACTACTACTTGATTTGGATTAATTTCTTTAACAATTTCAGATAATGTCATAACACCTGCAAGATGCATTAATTTGTTTTCTTCATTTTTTAACAGAGTTTTAGCTTTTTTAGCACCTTCTATAAAACTAGGTACTTTATAAATTAAATTAGATTTAGGTAATATTGTTGAAGCTCGTTCATATCTAATATAATTAATTCCTGTTTTCTCACAACTTTCAATTGCTGTCTCTGTTGCAACTGCTGCAAAGGGGTGTGTTGCATCTATAAGAGTGTCAATTTTTTTTTCTTTAATTACCTTAATAAAATCTTCTTCACATAATGCTTTTGATATAACTTCAGTTGCACCTGCAGATTTAGCTATTTCTGATCCATAATCCGTAACTGTTGTTGCAAGAATGTAATTATTCTTATCCTCATTTAAAAAATTAATCACTTTCGTTGCATCAGATGTACCGGACATTATCATATATCTCATTTAATATATCTCCATTTTTTTATCCTTTTTTTAGAATATAATATGTTATATTGTATTTATCCTAAATATTTATTATCTTATTAAATCTATGATAATTCATTTTATTTGATTTTTTATCTATTTAATTTAGTTAATAAATAATATAGTAATATGGAACAATATTTATTTAATTTGTTCAATAGAGTATATTATGGATTAAATACTATTTTTTGCAGAGTCAATAAATCATTTTATTATTTTTTTAAAATATATAATGCCATTTTTTTGTAATTAACTAGTTTTATTTTATTTTGATATTTATAATTTATTTCTTCAGTAAATAATGGTTTAATTAAAATATCACAATTAAATTTTTCAGATAATTTGAAAATATCTGGTTGTAATTCTTCAGGAGGTCTTATGGAATATATTAAATCGGCATTTTCATATATCTTGGAGGTTGGTTTAGTAATATCATCTTGGATAATTGTTTCATTATATGGATTAATATCTACTAATTTAATTGTAGTTTGAGGTAATTTTTGTTTAAGAATTGTACTAGGTTCTAATATTTTACCAACTCCTACTTCAATTATTTTGTTACTATGTCCATAGTTTTGAATTATGTATTCTGAAAAGTTTTCCCATATTTTACTCATATTTATGATCCTCCTTTTTTTAGTTATTATTTAATTTTTAGTTCATGTATATAACAAGGAATTTGTTGGGTTTTTTATAGTTAATGTATGTTCTAATTTAGAAAAAAATATTTTTTTTTGATAGATTATTATTATTTAATTATTTTGTAATTATATGCTGTTTTTTTAGTATTAAATGTATTTTATTCTATTATTATATTAATTACTTAATTATAAAAATATATAATTATATATTATTTTAATGGGATGAGTTATGATTATACGTGATTTTAGACTATCTGATTTGGATGATGTTCTGCGGATTGAATTCAATGAATTTAAAGATCCATATCCTGTTGATATTTTAGTACAACTATATAATTGTGGAGCAGGATTTTTAGTAGCTGAAGTTGCACAAAAGATAATTGGTTATATTATTTTTTGGATAAAAGATGGTTTTGGTCATATTATTGTAATAGCTGTTGATCATAATTATCAAAGTATGCATATAGGGTCAGTACTATTGGAAAAAGCACTTTATTTGTTTAAACGAAATAATATTGGTGTGGTTAGATTAGAAGTTCGTAAATCTAATATTCGTGCAATAAAATTTTATCAAAAAAATGGTTTTATAAAAATAGCTGAAGAAGACAATTATTATGCGGATTATGAGTCAGCAATAATTATGCAGTATTCAAATCCGAACAGTTAATTTACTTTTTTTTCTTAATTTACCGTTACTTTTTTTTAGTATTAACTACTATATATTAATATTAGAAATGGGCATTTGAAATTTTATTAAAAAATAATTTCTAATATAAATATATTTCATTTTAATTTAAAAATAATTGTATAAATAATTTTATTTTAATAGAAGTGTATTTTATGGAACGTTAATTTAATTAAAAATATTTATTAAAGTTTTTTTTAATAATATAATTTAATTAGGTATGTAATTGATGTAATATATTATAATTTAGAGATTAAATGTATTTTGATGTTAATTATATTCTTTTAAATTATTCAAAGTTCATTATCAATTCGTTAAATAAATCAAATAAGTAATAATAGTTTTTAGGTGTTTTAAACCTATTATATTATTTCTATAATTAAAAATCGGGGTTTTTAAAGTGGTAAAGACTGCAAAATTAGCGTTGGAAGATGGTACAATTTTAGAAGGAGAAGGGTTTGGTGCTGAAACTGTTAAATCTGGAGAAATTGTATTTTCAACCGCAATGACTGGATATGTTGAATCTTTAACTGATCCATCCTTCAAGGGTCAAATATTAATGTCAACGTATCCATTAGAAGGAAATTATGGAGTATCATCTGAATGGTATCAATCAGATGATGTTAAAGTAGAAGCATATATAGTAAGACAAGTATGTACAGAACCTTGTCATCCAAAATCTGAAAAAACATTGCCTGAATTTTTGGAAGAATTTGGAGTTCCAGGTATTAGTAACATAGATACAAGAGCTTTAACATTAAAAATTAGAGAATTAGGTTCAATGAAAGCAGCTGTAGCTAACATTGATATTAGTGATGAAGAATTACTTAAAATAGTTCAGGAACAAGTACCTTTAGAGGATAGAATGTTAGTTAATGAAGTTTCTGTAAAAGAACCAAAAATAATTCAGGAACGAAAAGAATATAATGTCGCTGTTTTGGATTGTGGAGTAAAAAAGAATATCTTAAACCATTTAACACGACGTAATGTGGGGGTTGTTTTAATTCCACCTACAACAAGTGTGGAAGATATTTTAGAATTAGATGTTGATGGAATACTAATTTCTAGTGGTCCAGGTAATCCTGAAAATGTAGATAAAATTCAGGATACAATTAGAAACTTATCTCAAAAAATGCCTATTGCTGGAATTTGTTTAGGTCAACAGATAATAGCATTAAGTTTTGGAGCGAAAATATATAAAATGAAATTTGGACATAGAGGTTCAAATCAACCAGTACAAGATATCGCTACTGGAAAAGTATATATGACTTCCCAAAATCATAGTTTTTCAATTGATGAAGAATCAATAAAAGATACAGGTTTAGAAATAACTCAAATTAACTTAAATGATGGAACACCTGAAGCTTTAAAACATAAAACATTACCTATATTCAGTATTCAATATCATCCAGAAGCTGGACCAGGACCACATGATTCTAACAGATTCTTTGATGAGTTTATAGAAGTAATTAAAAGTCATTAGATAGACTATGCCATATTCAATACATTTTTTTAGGAGTTAGTAATTATGCCGAAGGATAAAGATATTAAAAAAGTATTAATAATTGGTTCAGGACCTATACAAATAGGACAAGCAGCTGAATTTGATTATTCCGGATCTCAAGCATGTAAATCTCTAAGAGAAGAACATGTAGAAACAGTTTTAGTAAACAGTAATCCTGCTACTATTCAAACAGATATTGATTCAGCAGATAAAGTATATGTTGAACCATTAACTGCAGAAGTAGTAGCAAAAATAATTGAAAAAGAACAAGTAGATGCAATATTACCAACAATGGGTGGACAAACAGGTTTAAACATTGCTATAGATTTGGATAAAATAGGGGCACTTGATGGAATTAAAGTATTGGGTTCACCAATTGAAACTATTAACAATGTAGAAGACCGTGATTTATTTGCAGAATTTATGGATAAACTGGATGAACCTATACCAAAATGTCATGCAATAAATACCTTAGAAGAAGCTTATCAAGCCGTTGAAGATATTGGGTATCCAGTTATTGTAAGACCTGCATTTACATTAGGTGGAACTGGTGGTGGTGTAGCAAACAACAAAAAAGAATTAGAAGAAATCGTAAATCATGGTTTAGATATGAGTTTTATCAACCAAGTATTAATTGATGAATCAGTTCTTGGATGGGAAGAATTTGAATATGAAGTCATGAGAGATAAAAATGATTCATGCATCATAGTATGTAATATGGAAAATATAGACCCAATGGGAATACATACTGGTGAAAGTACTGTTGTAGCTCCAACACAAACACTATCTGATGAAGATAATCAAAGATTACGTAATGCATCAATAAAAATTATCCGAGCTTTAGGAATATGTGGTGGATGTAATATTCAATTTGCAGTACATCCAGAAACTAAGGAATACAAAGTAATTGAAGTAAATCCTAGGGTAAGTAGAAGTAGTGCATTAGCATCAAAAGCGACTGGATATTCAATTGCAAAAGTATCCTCAAAAATCGCTTTAGGAATGACATTAGATGAAATTAAAAATGATATTACTAAAGAAACTCCTGCTTCATTTGAACCTGCAATAGATTATGTAATTGCAAAAATACCACGATGGCCTTTCGATAAATTCAAGGGAAACACTGGTGAATTAGGTGTTCAAATGCAGTCTACTGGTGAAGTAATGGCAATAGGAAGAACTATTGAAGAAGCATTACATAAAGCTATAAGATCATTAGATATAGATCAAGAAGCATTTGAATACACAGAATACACAGATTATGATTTAGAACATGCTACTGATGAAAGAATCTTTGAATTATACTCTGCAGTAAAAGATGGAAGACCTATTGAAGAACTTGCAGAAATAACGAAAATAAATCCATTCTTTATTAATAAAATTAAAAACATCTGTGATATGGAAGATTTGATTCAAGAAAATGGAATAGATGTATTATCTGATGCTAAATTATTTAGAAAAATTAAACAATATGGATTTTCTGATAAACGCATAGGTCAATTAATTGATGAGGATGAAACTACTATTTTCAAAGCAAGACATGAAATTGGTTTAATACCTGAATATAAAATGGTAGATACATGTGCTGCAGAATTCGAAGCTAAAACACCATATTACTATGGAACTTATGATTCAGCACCACAAGAAGAAAAAGATGATAAAAAGAAAATAGTTGTTTTAGGTGCAGGTCCAATAAGAATTGGTCAAGGAATAGAATTTGATTACTGTTGTGTACATGCTGCATTAGCATTAAAAGATGATGATGTTGAAACAATACTTATAAATAATAACCCCGAAACAGTAAGTACTGATTATGATATATCTGATAAACTATACTTTGAACCTTTAACAAAAGAGGATGTATTAGCAGTATTAGAAAAAGAAAATCCTTATGGTGTAATTGTACAATTTGGAGGACAGACTTCAATTAACTTAGCTCAAAGTATAAGTGAAGCAGGATATAAAATATTAGGTACTCCTTTTGAAAGTATTGACATGGTAGAAGATCGTGAACAATTCACAGAGGTACTTAATGAATTAGATATTCCACAAGCAGATTATGGAATAGCAAATTCACTTGATGATGCAAGAGAAGTAGCACATTCAATAGGGTTCCCAGTACTTGTAAGACCATCATATGTTCTTGGTGGACGAGCAATGGAAATAGTATATGATGATGATGCACTAGATGACTATATGAAAGAAGCAGTAAAAGTATCTAAAGAACATCCAATTCTTGTAGATAAATTCTTAGAAGATTCTATAGAATTAGATGTGGATGCTCTTTCAGATGGTGAAGATGTGTATGTATGTGGAATAATGGAACATATCGAAGAAGCAGGTATACATTCTGGAGATTCTGCATGTGTAATTCCACCTCAAAGTGTTCCACAAGAAATAATAACACAAGTAGAAGAATACACTAAAAAACTCGCATTAAAACTAGGGGTCATTGGATTAATAAACATTCAATATGCAATTAAAATGGATGAAGAACCAAAATTATATATTATTGAAGCAAATCCTCGTGCAAGTCGTACAGTTCCATTTGTAAGTAAATCAATTGGAATCCCAATTGCAAAAATCGCATCTAAATTAATGTTAGGCTCTAAATTAAAAGATTTTGATTTAGTAAATTATGCTGATATAAAGCATGTATCTGTAAAAGAGTCAGTATTCCCATTCTTAAAAATACCTGATGCAGATGCAGTACTTGGTCCAGAAATGAAATCTACTGGGGAAAGTATGGGTATAGATAAAAACTTTGGATTAGCATATTATAAAGCACAATTAGCTGCAAATATGAAATTACCAACAGAAGGTAAAATATTTTTAAGTGTAAGAGATTTGGATAAACCTAAAATAGCACCAATAGCTAAAAAAGCTAAAGAGTTAGGTTTTGACTTGATAGCAACAAGAGGTACTGCTGAAGCAGCTCCTGATGTGGAAATTGATGTAATTAGAAAAGTAAGTCAAGGTTCACCAAATATTAGAGATGCAATGTTAAATGGTGAAGTTGCATTTGTAATTAATACTCCATCTGGAAAACAATCTGCAGATGATGGTTATATTATCCGAAGATTAACTATTGAATTAGGAATTCCTTATGTAACAACAATTGCTGGGGCAAATGCAGTTCTTAAAGCAATAGAAGAAGCAGGTTCTGGAGAATTTAATGTAAAATCATTAAATGAGTATGGTGAATTATAATTTACTTCTCTTTAACCTTCTTAAATCTTTTTTTTTATAATTTATTTTATGAGATGATTTTTTCATGATAACTATTAAAAATGGATTAGTTCTCACAGGAATTAATCTTGAACCCGTTCAAACAAATGTTGTAATAAATGATGATGGACGTATAATTAAATTATCACCTCACTATGAAGAAGGTGAAATAATTGATGCTACAAATTGTATTGTAATGCCTGCCTTTATAAATGCACATATTCATATAGGAGACTCTATAGTAAAAGATGTGGGAGATGGTTTATCAATAAAAGAATTGGTTGAACCACCTAATGGACTAAAACATCAAAAATTAAAAGAAGTTAATGACGATGAAATAATTGAAGCAATGCATGAATCAGCAAAAGAAATGTTATATTCAGGAATATCTACTTTTATTGATTTTAGAGAAGGTGGTTTAAAAGGAATTGAATTATTAAAGAAAGCAACTTATGATCTTCCGATTAATGCATGTATTTTAGGTAGAAGTGATGAATATTATAGTTCCACTATAACTCCAAATGAGGCACGATTAATCACTAGAGAATTATTACAATACTGTGATGGTATAGGTTTAAGTGGTATTAATGATATTGATCCGGAAATTATATTACAAATAGCAGAAGTATGTAATGATGAAGATAAAATAGCAATGATTCATGTTGCTGAATATTATGAACTACAAGAAAAATCAATTCAACTAACTAATCAAACAGAAGTTGAACGAGCATTACGTGCAGGTTTCACTAATTTAGTACATGTAACACATCCTATCATGCAAGACCTTGATTTAATAAATGCATCAAGTCCATTTATTATTTCATGTCCAAGATCTAATGGAATGTTATCAGTAGGTATTCCACCAATATCTGCATATGTTGAGGATGGAATTGATGTGGCATTAGGTACTGATAATGTAATGTTTAATAAACCCGACATGTTTAGAGAAATGGAATATGCATTAAAATCTGTAAGGGGAGCTTATAAAAATAAAATAACTGCAAAAGATATTTTAAAAATGGCTACTATAAATGGTTTTAAAATATTAGGTAAGGATATTAGTATACAAGAGAATAATATATCAGATATACTTGTTATTCGAAGAAAATCTGAAGATCCTTATTTATCCGTTGTAAATAGGTCTTCTTCTGAAGATATTGTTAATTTTATCATGGGAAATCAAATGTAAAAAAAAGTAGACTTATATGTCTAATTATAATAACATTGTTTAATATTTATTTTTATTTTCATTCATTTCTTTTTTATTATTTTTTTCTAATTCTTCTCTTGTTATAAAGTGTTGTTCAAGTTGTTTACGAATTTCATTGGGAATTGTTTTACTTTCTTGTTTAATAAAATCAAAATATACAATAACTGTTGAACCATTATCTCTTAGTTGTCCATTTTGCCATGCTTCTTGAAATACTGTGAATGAACTATTACCTATTTTGCTAATATAAGTTCTTATTTCAACATCATGTCCATAATATATTTGTTTTAAATAATTATATTCTGCATGAACCATGATAAGATTCCATTTTTTATAAGTTAATTCAAGATCAGGTACAAATATTTTGAAAATAGGGTTTCGTGCAGTTTCAAACCAAAGTGGAATATTATTATTATTTATATGTCGTAGTCCATCAGTTTCACCCATACGTGGTGTAATAATAGTTTTATACATAATTTTGTTCCTCTATTAATTATTTTTAATTTTTTTTTAAAAAAAGAAGGTGGTTAGAATGTGTTTTCAATAATTGTTTTAATAGATAAACTATCGTTTGTATCATTGGTTGTATTATTGGTTATATTTGTATTATTTTTAGTAATATTCGTGTAATTTGTTGTATTTGTTGTATTATATGTAGTGATATTTGTTGTATGATTTGTACTTGAATTATTTGTTGAATTGTTTAGTGTTATATTTTTAGCTTCAAATGAGTTTTCTTTAATTACATTTAATGTATTCGATGGTTCTGTTAATGATGTTGGAATAATTTCTTTACTTATTGTTTCACCAATATGGTTCATTCCAAATACTGTTCCACTACTCATTGCTAGTAATGAGACTAATAATATGATTATAAGTCCACTTTTACTACTATCATTCATAGTATCACCATTTTTTTTTATTCTACTGTTACAGATTTAGCTAGATTTTTTGGTTTATCAGGATCTATATTTTTCTCAATACTAATGTAATATGACAATAATTGTAAATCAATTATATATAATAGTGGTGCTATTATTTCATCAATAATTGGGTTAAATAGTATTTTATCTTCTACATCATCAATTTGAGTATCATTACTTGCACCTAATATTATGATATCTGCACCACGTGCACGTATTTCCTGTAAATTATTATATGTTTTATTATAACTTGGACCTGGTGGTAATATTCCAACTACAGGAATGTTATCATCAATCAGTGCTAAGGGACCATGTTTAAGTTCTCCTGCAGGATATCCTTCACCATGTATGTATGTAATCTCTTTAAGTTTCAATGCACCTTCTAATGCAGTAGGATAATTAAATCCTCTACCAATATAGAAGAAATCTTTTGCAAATTTATATTTTTTAGCAATTTCTTTTATTTGTTCTTCATGTGTTAATAATTCTTCAGATAAATCAGAGATTTCATCTAATTTATGTAATAATTCTTGATTTTCACCCATATGTGCTACTAATAAGTAGATGCATATTAATTGACTAAGGTATGTTTTTGTTGCTGCTACACTTATTTCAGGTCCTGCTCTTGTATAAATAACATGATCAGCTTCTCTTGTAATTGAACTACCTACTACATTTACTATGGCTAATGTTTCTGATTTTTCTTTAGCTACTTTCAATGCTTTTATAGTATCAGCAGTTTCTCCGGATTGTGTTATGAAAATAACTAATGTATGGTCATCTAATGTTTTATTGAAGTATTCAAATTCTGATGCTAATATAACTTCTGTAGGTATACCAATTTGTGATTCAATAAGGTATTCTCCTATGAGTGATGCATGATATGATGTTCCACATGCAACAAAGCAAATTCTATTAAATTTTTTGAATTTTTGAACAATTTCTTGTATTTTTTTAGATTCGGATAATGTGTCTTTTATTACTTGTGGTTCTTCATATATTTCTTTTAGCATGAAATGTTCAAAACCGCCTTTTTCAGCCATTTCTGAATTCCATGTTATTGTTGTAATTTCTTTTTTAATTGGATTTAAATCAAAGTCCATAATCTGAACATTATCTTGTTTTAATATTATGATTTCTTTGTCTTCAAGATAAATTACTTTATTTGTTTCATTTAATATTGCTGGAACATCGGATGCTAGATAATTTCCATTTTCACCAACACCTACAATTAAAGGACTTTCATTTCTAACTCCAATTATTTCATGTGGATTATCTTTTGAAATTATTGCTAAAGCATATGATCCTACTAATCTTTTTATTGTTGTCTGTACTGAAGTTAGAAAATCTTGTCCTTCCATCATGTATTTTTCTATTAGATGAGGTATAACTTCAGTATCAGTGTCTGATTTAAAGATATGTCCTTCTTTTATTAGTTCTTGACGTAGTTCTTTGTAATTTTCTATTATACCATTATGTACAACACTAATATTATTTTTACAATCACAATGTGGATGTGCATTTTCTTTTGTAGGATTTCCATGTGTTGCCCATCTTACATGAGCAATACCTATATTTCCATCAATATCCTTAAGGTTTATTTCACTATCTACTTCATTTATTTTGCCACTGCCTTTTTTTAAGTTAATAGTGTCAGTAACTGTTGCAATACCAATTGAATCATAACCTCTATATTCTAGTTTTTTTATTGAATCAATTATTGTTGGGGCAGCTTTTTTATTTAAAACACATCCGACTATTCCACACATTATTTAATCACCTAAATTTCATTAAGTTATTAATTATATCCGTTATTTTTAAAGTAAGTTCTATTTATTTTACTCTATTATATATATAATATTTAATTCATACATTATAATACTTATCATATACATATATAATATTATAGTATAGAATGAGGTCTAATTTTTTATTTTAATTAGATTAATTAAAAATATATTGTGGAATTTAAAATGAGTGAGATAGTAAAAGAATTACTTTACACAGGAAAAGCAAAAGATGTTTATAAAACTGGAAATGAAGATGAAGTAATCATTAAATTCAGAGATGATATTACTGCACTTGACGGTGGTAGAAAAGACACTTTAAGTAAAAAAGGTGAATATAATGCATTAATATCTGCTAAATTATTTGAAATATTGGAGGAACATGGAGTATCAACTCAATATATTCGATTAGTAGAACCTAATGAAATGTTAACAAAATCTCTTGAAATGATTCCTTTAGAAGTAATTTGTCGTAATATTGCAACAGGAAGTCTTCTTAGGAAATATCCATTTCATAAAAATCAAAGATTAGATCCTCCTGTAATACAATTTGATTATAAAAATGATGTTTATCATGATCCAATGTTAAATGATAGTATTATTACAGCTTTAAAAATAGCAACACAGGAAGAATTAGATAAAATAAGAGAAATTACTCATGTTATTAACAAAGTCTTATATAAATTCTTAAATGAATGTGGTTTAATTCTAGTTGATTTTAAAATAGAATTTGGATTTGATAAAGAAGGTAATATTGTATTAGGTGATGAAATTAGTCCTGATACAACAAGATTATGGGATATTGAAACTCATGATAACTTTGATAAAGATATCTTTAGAAAAGGAGAAAAAGGAGTAGTTGATGCTTATCATAGAGTAGTTGATTTAGTATTAACTGCAGAAGAAAAAGAAAAATGGAATGTTGAAAAGATTGAAATGTAATCTTTTAAATTATTAGTCAAGGAAGTTTTAATATGAATTTTAATGTAGAAGTAAAAACAAGTTTAAAAAAGGGTATGTTAAATCCAGAAGCATCTACAATTGAAAAAGCATTAGCTTTATTAAATTATGAAGTTAAAAATACACAAACAATTAATATTATTAAATTCACAATTGATGCTTCAGATAAAGAAGAAGCTCTCAAACAAGTTGATGAAATGTGTCAAAAATTATTATGTAATCCTGTGATACATGATTATGAAATAATTATTAGTGGGGAATAATATTGACTGATGTAAATGATGTTAATGTGGGTATAATTAGATTTCCTGGAACTAACTGTGATAGGGATATAGAATATGCAGTTAATCTTGTAGGTGCTAATTCACATTACATATATTGGAATGAAACTGATTTATCAAAAATGGATGTTGTTATAATACCAGGTGGATTTTCTTATGGGGATTATCTTAGAGCTGGATCTATAGCAGGTATTACACCTATAATTAATGCAATTAAAACATTTGCTAAGGAAAATAATCCTGTTCTTGGTATATGTAATGGTGCACAAATATTAGGTGAAATTGATTTAGTTCCAGGAGTATTTATAGAAAATGAAAATGCAAAGTTCATTTGTAAAAGTAAACAACTTAAAGTAAATACTACAAGAACTCCTTTCACAAAATTATATAATAAAAATGATATTATAGAATTACCAATAGCTCATAAAGAAGGACGATATTTTACTGATAATCTTGAAGAATTATATGATGATGATCAAATTGTTTTAACTTTTGAAGATGAAAATCCTAATGGTTCTTTAGATAATATAACTGGGGTATGTAATAAAGAAGGAAATGTTGTTGCAGTAATGCCTCATCCGGAAAGAGCTGTTGAGAAATTATTACGTTCAGAAGATGGATTAAAATTCTTTGAAAGTTTTCTTGACTAAATAATTTCTATCTATTAACTTTTTTTTTACACTTAATGTCCACCAAAAATAAATTCATTAATGTAAAATTTTCTTTATTTTACAATTGAAGTAATATCTACACTTATCAAAAGTTAATTTTTGAATTTTGATGAACATCATCTTATTTTTTATAAATTAGATTTTTTTTAAAAAAACTCAATTTTATTTATAATGAAATTTAATATATAGGTTTATTATAAATATTACTAGATAATCAAATAAAATTAAATATTGGAGTGAATATTATGACAGTATACATGTTAGGAGCAGGTCCGGGAGATCCTGATTTAATAACTCTTAAAGCAATAAAAATATTAAAACAAGCAGAAGTAATATTATATGATAGTTTAGCAAATGATGCATTATTAGAATATGCTCCAGATGATGTTGAATTAATATATGTTGGAAAAAGAGCTGGAGAACACTATAGGAAACAGCCAGAAATTAACCAATTATTAATTGAGCAAGGTAAAAAGTATGATAATGTAGTACGACTTAAAGGTGGAGATCCATTCATATTTGGTCGTGGTGGAGAAGAAGAATTAGCTTTATTAAAAGAAGGTATAAATGTAGAGTTTGTTCCAGGAATAAATTCAGGTATAGGTGCAGCAACATCAATAGGATTACCTTTAACACACCGAGCAGTTGCAACAAGTCTCACATTAGTTACTGGACATGAAGATCCTGAAAAATCAGAAAAACAAGTTAATTGGGATTACACTGCAGATACTATTGTAATATTTATGGGTGTAGGATTACTTAAAAAATATATTCCGAAAATACTCAAATACAGATCACCTGATACACCAGTATGTGCCATAGAAAAAGGAACTTTACCTGATCAAAGAATTGTAACAGGAACATTAGCTGATATTACTGAAAAAGATATACGACCTCCTGCATTAATAATTATAGGGGATGTTGTAAACATATACAATGAATGTCAAGAATTAAGGAGTAACATTGAATAATGTCAATCAGTACTTTTGATAATAAAACTGTTGTAATTACACGTCCTATTGAAAGAGCTAATATATTAGCAGATTTAGTTATAAAACATGGTGGAAAACCCTTAATAGTACCAACATTAGAATTACAATTAGTTGAATCGGAGGAATTAATATATATTGCTAATAATATTAATGATTTTGATTGGATTATATTTACTTCACCAGCGGGTGTTAAATCTTTTTTCAATGTATATCCATTAGATAAAATACCTTGTAATATAGCAGTAATAGGTGTTAAAACAGAGGAAGAATTATTAAAATATGGTGATAATAAACCTGATTTAATTCCTGAAAATTTTACTGCTGAAGGTTTATTAGAATCATTCGAATCAATTGATTTAAAAAATAAAAACATAGCTTTACCTCGTACATTAAGTGCTAGAACAGTTTTACCTGAAGGTTTGGAAAAAAAAGGTGCTGATGTTTTAATTGCTGAAGCATATACTTCAGCAATTCCAAAAGATAAAACATTAATCATTGATTTAGTAGATAAACTACTTGATAATAAGATAGATATAATAACATTTACAAGTCCATTAACCTTTACTAATCTTATAAAGATTATTAAAGTAGAAAATACTGAAAAATTAGATGAATTAATCAATGCTTTAAAAAATAATGTTGTAGTGGGGGCTATTGGACCAATAACGGGTAATGTTATAAAAAAATATGGTATTAGAACAATTGAACCTGAACAATACACAGTAAAGAATATGGTTGATGCATTATTACAAAAATATTAAGGTAGGCGATACACATGAAAACTATAATATGGCCAGTATATATAAATTCAGAACACACTCGTGGAGAAGGACGTAAATTGTCTTTAAATGAATCAGTAAGTGAACCTAAAATTCGTGAAATAAGTCAAGCTTTAAGAAAATTAAAAATTCAACACATTGTTGACCATAGTAAATCATATCCTGGATCTTGGTGGGAAAATTCTGGAAGAGTTGTTGTAGAAAATAATGATAAAACCAAATTAGATTTATTACGTAGTATCACAACTCAAATTAAACTATCACGCAGTAAAAATTAATCGCCCAATTTTTTATTTTTTTTAAATGGAGTATTTTAGATGAGTGAAACTAAATTGATGGATATTAAAGAATCAAGAAGTCATATGGATTTATTATTCAACAAAGCAAAAGAAAAAATACTTGATTCGGAAGATATAACTGTATATACTCATACGGATTGTGATGGAATTACTGCAGGTAGTATTTTATCATCCATTTTAGATAAATTGGATATTAATCATTCAGTAAATTTTGTTGAAATTAATGAAGTAGAACATCTTACAAGTGATACTGATGTAACAATAATTTCAGATTTAGGGGCTGGTCAAAATATTGAAAACATACTTGATAATTCAAATAAAACTGCAATAATTCTTGATCATCATCCACCAATTCGAAAATTAGGTACCTCATTTAAAGGAGATTTAATTGAAATAAATCCTAATTATTATGGATTAGATGGATCTTATACAATATCTGGTGGAGGTTTATCCTATTTCTTGGCTAAATCATTTCAGTTTCATGATTTAAGTTGGATGGGTATATTAAGTGCTGTTGGGGATATGCAAAATAGTATGACTGGAAAATTAAGAGGATTAAATACAGAAATATTAAATGATGGGATGGAATTTGGTTGTGTAGATTATGTTAATGATCTTCTACTTTATGGACGTCATACAAGACCTCTCTTTGTAGCATTATCGTATTTTGGTGATATTCATTTACCTTTAACAAATAATCGTAATGAATGTATTCATTTTTTGGAAAATTTAGGAATTCCTGTAAAAAATGATTTGGGTAATGTAAGATATCTCTGTGACTTAAATATGGATGAAAAAGGAAAACTTTTCAATGAATTATTGAAAATGATGACCCGGGAGGTTCCTGAGAGATATGTTAAATATGTGCCTAAATTAATTTCTGGAGAATCCTATGAATTTACTTTTGAAGAAAAATACACTTCATTTAGGGATGCAAGTGAATATAGTACAGTTATAAATGCTTGTGGAAGAAATAATCGTCATGAATTAGGTATGGAAGTTATAAAAGGAAATAGAAATAAAATTTCTAATGAATTAGAATCACTTGTTAAAGACCATAAACGTTATCTTGCTCAAAATATGACTAAACTTCAGGATGCAAATTCTGTGGAAATATTGGACAATATCCAGTATTTTGATGGTGATGGTATAAAAGCAAGTGTTGTTGGAACTATTGCAGGTATGTTGTTAAGTAATTATGATTGGCAAAAACCAATTGTTGGTTATACTCATATTGATGATGAAACAGCGGGTTATAAGGTTTCATTAAGATGTTCTAAATTATTAGGTTATGATGGAATACATTATGGTAATTTAGTTCGTGATATTGCTACTAAATGTGGTGGTTCTGGTGGGGGACATAGTGTAGCTTGTGGAGCTTATATTCCTGAGGATAATATTGAACAATTTATTTCTTTATTGAATAATTCAGTTAATTTAAACTAATTTTTATTTTTTTATTTTTTTAAAATTAATGCTATTCTTTTTTAAGATTTAATCTATTTTTATACTGTAAAGTATTTTTTAATGATTTGTACTTATTTTTGTAAAGATTTAAATAAAGTAATACTTATATATTAATATATAATTTAAAAAAACATTATTGGTCTAAGTAGATATTCATTAAAGAGGAACCTAATATGAGAATATTTAAAAATAAAGGGGAATTTACAAAATTCCAAATTCTTGCTAAAATTGCGCAACAAGAACCTCATCTTAAACAAAAAGATATTGCTGATGAATTAGGGATAACTGTTCAAGCAGTTTCTGAAAATATTAAATCATTAGTTAAAGAAGGTTATGTTGAAACGGGTAGTTCAAATTTTAGGTATAAGATAACAAAATATGGTATCGATAAAGTTAAAACAGAAGCTATTAATTTAAAATCATATTCTGATATGGTTTTAACTACAATGAATGGTTATAAATCCATTTGGCCTGCTATTGCTGCTGAAGATTTACATCAAGGTGAACAAGTATGGTTAAATATGGATGATGGGATACTTTATGCAGATACTGTGGATAAATCAGGAGCTTATGCTGAAGTTTTCAGTGATGCATTAGAAGGAGAAGATGTAACTCTTATAAATTTAGGTGGGGAAATAGATTTAGTTCCTAAAGATGTTATAATTGTTAAAATACCTCCTATTGCTGAGGGTGGATCTCGAGCTTGTGATATGGATAAAATTAAGGAGATTTACTCTCAAAAATTTGATAGAATTGGTGTTTTAGGAACAAGTGCAAGAGCTATTACAAATCATTTAAATGTATATCCTGATTTTGAATTTGCAACAGCAGAAGCAACATGTAGTGCAGCTGAAAAAGGATTACGTGTATTAGTATTTGCAGTAGGTAAAATGACTAATAGGATAACGTCTAGATTAGAAGAAAAAGGTATAATTTATTGTATTGAAGATGTTAAAAAAGTTTAATTTTTTTCATCTTTTTTATAATTTT